>JBBQMM010000397.1:0-4542 GCA_038328935.1 Burkholderiales bacterium | reverse complement strand
GGCCGCGGCGGGGTTGGGGGTGGCGGCTGGGGGTGGGGTGCGGGGGGGGGGGGTGGTGGGGCCGGGGGGCCCGGTGGCGGCGGTGGCGGGGGTGGTGAAGGGTCCTACGCGGTACCGCTGTACATCATCGGCCTGGAAGGTGGCGATGGCGGCCAAGGTGGCCGGGGTGGGCGCGGCGGTGACGGTGGTGATGGCGGTTCTGGCGGCGTGGGTGGCGCCGGTGGTGGTGGTGGTGGCGCGATCGAGCTCATCGCCGGTGGCCGCATCACCATGGCTGCGAACACGGCATTCACTGCAAGCGGGGGCAACGCCGCCAAGGGCGGCGCGGGCAGTACGGTGGTGACCACAGGCCTGAACGCCGGTCGCAACCAGAACTACAACGACGGCCACAACGCTGGGCGGACCGACGGTGAGGACAGCGGCGCCATCGAAGGCGGCAACGGTGCTGTTGGCGGACTGGGTGGCTTGGGCGGCGTCGGCCGAAACGGTGGGGCCGGTGGTGCCGGTGGCGATGGCGCAGGCGGTGCAGGCGGCACGGTGAAGATCGTCGGTTCGGTGATCGAACCCAACCGAGCCGATGTCGCCCTGAGCGGCGGCAGTGGTGCAAGCGCAGGCGCCAACGGGCGGTTGATCCTGGGTGCCAACGCGGTCAACGGCTTCGCATCCGTGTTGTTGGGCCTGGACGTGACGGGCAGTGGCACCAACACGCTCATCAGCGGCCCTCAGGGCAGCAACCTGTACCTGAGTGGCGGCGCCAATACGCCCGCGGTAGCGGGCTTGTTGGGCGGGGCCGACTTGTTCGGGCTGAGCAGCCTGACCCGCGCCAGTTTCAGTGCACTGTCGTCTGCGCCCGCAGACGCATTGGCTGCCGTGCTGCGGCTGGACAGCCTGGGCGACGTCTACACCGGCTACGACCTGCTTGTGGTCATCAACTTGACCAGCAACACGGTGCTGAACAGCCCCAAGCTGGCCGTCACCCTGGGCAGCGCAGCCAATGCCACGCTGCAAGACCTGAAGCTCGACGGCCTGGGCAGCCTGCGCAACCTGAACAACCTGGAGCCGGGCAAGGTGTGGGTCACACTGGTGCCCGAGCAAAGCGCGAAGGTCGCGGCTGCGGTCGACTTCGGCGGCCGCAGCTTCTCGCTGGCCAACACGCTGCTGGCCAACGGCGGCGTGCAGTACCTGCGCTTTGCCACGGCCGAGGCCAGCACATCCTTGCCGGGGCTGCAGCAACTGGCGCTGTCGCCCGACGGCGCGCAGGCTTATGCAACCAACGCGGCACGCGACGCCTTGGTGGTCATCAACACGGTCGATGGCAGCCAGCGCCAGCTGTTCAAGAACGGCATCGACGGCACGACGGGCCTGGACCAGGTGAGCGCAGTGGTGGTCAGTGCCGATGGCAACTTCGTCTACGCCACCAGCCCGACCCAGGGCGGCGTCGAGTTCCTGCGTGACGCTCTCACGGGCAACCTGAGCGTCACACGTTTGTTGAGCAACGCGCCGGCCAACGCCGCGCAAGCCTGGGTCGCAGGCGACGGCCTGACCGCGCGCTTCTTCAATGCGCCGAGCATGCTGACCACCTTCCCCGACTACAGCGGCACACCGGTGTTCACGCGTGTCGACGCGGCAATCAACCAGCCCCTGACCAATGGCGGGTTTGCGCCCGACGTCAACGCCGACAACTTCGCAGTGCAGTGGACGGGCCGGATCCAGGTCGCCAACAGCGGCAACGTGACTTTCTTCCTGAGCAGCGACGATGGTGCGCGGTTGTTCGTCAACGGTGTGCAGCTCATCGCCGATCCATCGCCGCTGCACAGCTTTCAAACACGAACCGGCACCACCAACCTGGGCGCCGGCTTGCATGACATCCGGGTCGACTACTTCGAGTCCGACGGTGCTGCGGGCGTGAGCCTTGAGTACAGCACGGCCAGCCAAAGCCGCCGCTTGCTCAACGGCCCCGTGGGTGTCGGCCTGGGCGACGCAGCGGTCACCGGCCCTGCCGGTGCGCTGTTCCTGGCCGGCAGCGCTGGTGTGAATTTGCAGTTCCGCAGCGGCAACCCCGCCGGCTGGCAAGTGGGCGGCGCAGCCGACGGCCTGGCCTTGTCCAGCGACGGCACGCGCCTGGTCGCGCTGAACAGCAACACCGACACGCTGCGCCTGATCAACGCCGCCACGGGCCAGCAAATCGGCGCGACGCTGACCGGCGCTGCCCTGGGCTTGGACGGCGCCAGTGCGGCCGCCTTCAGCGCCGACGGCGCATTCCTCTACGTCAGCAGCCGCAACGGCAACAGCGTGTCCGTCTTCCAACCCGGCAACGGCGGCCTGACCTGGAAAGCCACGCTGGCCAACGGCGTGGCGGGCGCGAGTGGCCTGCTCGGCGCCAGCGATGTGCGCCTGACATCCGACCAGCGTTTCGTGCTCGTCAGTGGCAGCGACAGCAACGCCGTGGCCGTGCTGGCGCGCGACACCACCACGGGCTTGTTGACCCCCGTGCAGACGCTGCGCGACGGCATTGGCGGCACCCGCGGCATGCAAGCCCCCGCAGCCTTGTCCAGCAACAGCAGCGGCTCTCTGGTGTACGTCGCCACCGCCGGCTCTGGCGCTTCACAGGGTGGTTTGTTGAAGCTGGACAACGTCGCCCTGGGCCAGCCGGTGCCGACACCCCGCACCGAAGTCACCACCTTCAACGCCATCGAAGCGCTGACGGTGACCTTGGCCGGGGGTGACGACGTGATGAATCTGGTCAACGCCCCGCTGCCCGACGGCGCGGGTGCCATCGCGGTAACCCTGAACAGCGGCGCCGGCCGCGACCTGGTGTTGTTGTCGGACCTGGCCCGCAACGGGGCGCTGACGGCTGTCAACCTGGGCGCTGGGAACGACACGGCTGTGCTGCGCGCCGAACGCATCAACACGCGGCTGGAGCTGCGCGGCGAAGGTGACGACGACAACATCAGCATCGAGCGCGTGGCTACCGGCAGCGAGATCGACGTCTTCGGCGGCGCCGGGCGCGACACCGTGCGCGTGGCCGGTGCCGATGTGGCGTCCAAGTCAGTCACCCGCTTGCATGGCGACGGCGTCGACGCAGCACCGTTCGACCAGTTGATCTTCGACCCGCGCACCGTGCCGCCAGCGACGAAGAACTTTCAGGCGCGCGACAGCAACGGCAATGTCGTCAACCAACCCGCGCAGCGCGATGGCGCACTGCAGCGCGGCACCTTTGCCGGGCTGAACAACAGCGTCTTCACGCCGAGCAACGGCAACGTGGTGTACGACACCTTCGAGTCCGTGACCATCTTGTCGGCACCCGTCATCAGCCTGAACGTGCCGGTCATCAACGAAGGCGACAGCGTGACGCTGACCGCCGACGTCACACCCCTGGGCAACGGCAATGCCTTGCTCAAACCGGTGGAATGGGACCTGGACGGCGACGGCAAGTTCAACGACGCCGTGGGCAGCAGCGTGACGCTGAGCTGGGCGCAGCTGCGCGACCTGGGCATCGACGACAACGGCCGCTACACCGTGACCGCGCAGGCCGTGAACAGCGACGGTCTGGCGGCATCGGCCAGTGCCGCATTGGCCGTCAACAACACGGCACCCACGCTGGCACTGGGCGACGGCGGCAACCCGGTGCAGCTGGGAACTCCCTACCGCATCAACTTCAGCGCCAGCGACCCTGGCCGCGACGCTACCAGCGCCTGGCGCATCGACTGGGGCGACGGCAGCGTGCAGCTGTTCGGCGCCACCGCCCAGTTTGCCGAGCACACCTACCAAAGCCCGGGTGCCAAGCTGGTGGTGGTGCAGGTGTTCGACGAAGATTCAGGTCCTGCACCCGCTGCACCCGCGGCACAAGGCCAGCGCAATGTCAGCGTGCTGGTGTCGAGCGCCGCGCTCAGCGCCGGCAGCGGCTACACCATCGCCGAAGGCCAGTCGCTGACCCTGCGCGGTTCTGCGCCGGGTGCGCCCGCGCTGCAATGGTCGATCAATGGCAGCGCTTTCGGCGCGGCCGGCGCGACAGGCGCCAACCCGACGCTGAGCTGGGCCCAGTTGCAGAGCCTGGGCGTTGACAACGAAGGCGGATTCACCGTGAGTCTGCGCGCGGTCTACCCGTCGATTGGAGCCATCGGTGTGGTCACCACTGCAGCGCTGCCGCTGCTGACCGTCACCAACACGGCGCCCGTCGTCAGCCTGGCGCCGAACGGGACGAGCGTGCAGCAAGGCGGCAGCGCGACAGTCGCTTTCAGCGTCAACGACCCGTCCTCGGTCGACTTGGCCAACCTGCGTTACAGCATCGATTTCGGCAACGACGGCAGTTTCGAGGTCGCCAACGCCGCCTCGGCCACGGGCGTGTTCAACATCCCGGCCGCCTACCTGAACAACAATGGCGTGTTCAACATCGCCGGCAGCGTCAGCGATGGTACGGCCACGGTCAACGCCAGCACCAGCCTGCGCGTCACCGACAAGCCGCCGGTACTGAACGTCACGGGCGCCGGTTCGGTCGCCGAGGGGGCCGACTACCGGCTGCAACTGTCGGCCACCGACCTG
>JBBQMM010000396.1:0-4546 GCA_038328935.1 Burkholderiales bacterium | reverse complement strand
CCTCAGAAGGCCGACCTGACGATGGCATGATGGGTTTCGCGGCCCGCAAGTGGCTGCAATTGGCCCCAAGAGGCCGATTCAGGCCGAATAAGGCCGAATGAGGCCGAAGCGGAACCCAACATGACTTTCAAACGCAGTGGCATTCCGGACCGAGGAAAGCGGTGGCGCCAGACGTCGGCCTGGTGCTCATGGGTAAGCATCGTTCTAGCCGCACCCGCATCGTTGTTCGCGCAGGGCACCTCGGCGGCCGCCCCGCTTGTTGCCCCATCTGCCGCCCCAACTGCCGCGCCAGTCGCCGCGCCAGTCGCCGCCCCAGTCGCCGCCCCAGTCGCCGCCCCCGTGCCGGTACAGGCATATTTCAGCCGACCACAGATTGAATCGGTGAGGCTGTCGCCTTCAGGGCGTTGGCTGGCTGTCAGCACCGCAGCGGGTGCGGCGCGTGTGGGCGTGGTGGTGTTTGATCTGCAGACCATGAAGCCGCTGGGCGTGGCGGCTCGTTTTGGCGATGCCGACATCGGTGACGTGTACTGGGTCAACGATGAAACGCTCGTCTTCACGATTCAGGACAACACCCGCGGCGGTGCTGATCAGCGTTTCTGGCCTGGCTTGTTTGCCGTCAATCGCGATGGCCACGGTGGCGTACGGCAGCTGGTCGATATAGACGGCAGCTTCGTCACCGCGGGCCGCATCGTCGGGCGTCCACCGCTGGCGGTCAATCACGAGTTGCTGCATGTGCCAGCGGGCGCAGGCAACGAAGTCATCGTC
Organism: Burkholderiales bacterium; assembly: GCA_038328935.1. Taxonomy (GTDB): domain Bacteria; phylum Pseudomonadota; class Gammaproteobacteria; order Burkholderiales; family Burkholderiaceae_C; genus Rubrivivax. Next base: position 3,781 of record JBBQMM010000396.1, on the reverse strand, counting down.
GGTGAGTATGTGGCGCACCGCGCCGGCCAGGCCGCCACCATCAATGCCAAGCGGCTGGATGTGAGCAATGGCCGCGCCACCAACTTGTCCTACGGTGCACCGCCGGATGTCCGGCAGTGGATGTTCGATGCCAAGGGCGAACCGAAACTCGTCTTCACACGGGCCGATGGCCGAGGCGCGTACCACTGGCGCGACGCTGCCACCGGCGCCTGGCGCGTGCTGTCCGAGTTCGAGAACTACCGGGCTCCCTGGACACCTCGCTTTGTCGACGGTGCCGGCGCCCTTTTCGTGGCGGTGTCGGCCGGTACGGAGGGCACCAGCGAGTTGCGGCGTTTCGACTTTGCCAGCGGCAAGCCTGTGTCGGCAGCGCTGGTCAGCACGCCGGGTTTTGACTTCAACGGCGGCGTCATCAGCGAGACACAGGGCAGCCAGGCCCTTGGGGTGCGCGTCACCACCGATGCTGAAACCACGGTCTGGTTCGAACCCCGGCTGCAAGCCTTGCAAAAGAAGGCTGATGGACGCTTGCCCGGGCATGTCAATCGCATCACCTGCCGCCGCTGTTTGGACGACGACATCACCGCTGTCGTCCACAGCTACTCGGACCGCGACCCCGGCCAGTACACCATCTTCACGGGACGTGACAAGCAATGGCGCAAGCTGGGCGACACCCTGGCTGGCATCGACCCGCGGCGCATGGGCAATACCGATTTCGAGCGTGTGCGCATGCGCGACGGGCTGGAAGTACCGGTGTGGGTCACGCAGCCGGCCGGCAAAGCCGAGGGCCCACGCCCGGCCGTGGTGCTGGTGCATGGCGGGCCCTGGGTGCGCGGGCGTTCGTAGAACTGGAATGCAGACGCGCAGTTTCTGGCCTCGCGCGGCTACGTGGTGATCGAGCCCGAGTTCCGCGGCAGCCGCGGTTATGGGCAGCGTCTGTACCGTGCCGGATGGCGCCAATGGGGGCTGTCGATGCAGGACGACCTGGTCGACGCCTTGCAGTGGGCGGTAGGCAAGGGTTGGGTGGACCCTGCCCGTGTCTGCATCGCCGGTGCCAGCTACGGCGGCTATGCCACGCTGATGGGGCTGGTGCGGCACCCGCAGGCCTACCGCTGCGGCGTGGCCTGGGTGGCGGTGACCGACCCGCGGCTGATGTACAAGTGGACCCATATCAGCGACCAGACCGACGAGATCCGCGCGCACGACTACCCCACACTGATCGGTGACCCGGTAAAGGACCTGGCGATGCTCGAGGCTGCCACGCCGGTGCTGCATGCCAGGGCCATCAAGGCGCCGGTGATGATGGCCGTGGGCACAGCCGACCGCCGGGTGCCGCTGGAACACGGCCAGCGCATGCGCACGGCGCTGACCGAGGCGGGCAACCCGCCGCTGTGGTTGGCCTACCCTGACGAAGGCCACGGCTTTTTCAAGACCGAGAATCGGGTGGACTTCATGACCCAGGTGGAGAGCTTTTTGGCGCAGCACCTGGGCAAGCGCTGAGGGTTCGAGGAACGAAGACGGCTGCAGTCGAAGAAGTCGAAGGGGTCGAAGAAGTCGAAGGGGTGGAAGAAGTCGAAGGGGTCGCTGCAGGCTCATGAGAAACAAAACTTCCAAGTCGTTGATTTGCCGGCATTGCACCCTCACCCCAACCCTCTCCCTGGAAGGGAGAGGGAGCAAAGGCCTGGCCGTGACGCCCTTTTTTCTCCGCGAACGCCGGGCTCCGACAGGGGCTTTGGATGCTCTCAGGGCGCTGAATTCGATGAAGGCCCTGCTCGCGCAGCAGCCGCTCAGCCCTGCAACAGCGTCAGCGCGCGGTCCATGCCGCCGGTAGTGATCGACAGCATGGCTTGTTCCAGCACCGCCGGCTTGGGGTGGAAGGCGATGGACAAGCCGGCCACCGACATCATCGGCAGATCGTTGGCGCCGTCGCCCACCGCGATGGTCTGCGCTGGGTTGATGCCCATCAGTTCGGCCACTTCCAGCAGCACGCGGCGCTTCTCGGCGCCGTCGACCCCGTCGCCCCAGGGGCGCGGCACGAGTGCGCCGGTCAGGCAGCCGGCCACCACGTCCAGTTGATTGGCGCGCGCAAAGTGCAGCGGCAATCGCGCGCGCACGCGCTCGCTGAAAAACGTGAAGCCGCCAGACACCAGCAGCGTCTTCAGGCCTGCGCCGTGGCAGGCTTGCACAAAATTTTCAACACCGGGGTTCAGGCGCAGACGCTCGCTGTACACCTGCTCCAGCGCCGACAGCGGCACGCCGCGCAGCAGCGCCAGGCGCCGGTGCAGGCTGACGCGGTAGTCCACCCCTTCGCCGCTCATCGCCGCTTCGGTGATGGCGGCCACTTCGGCCTTGCGCCCCACGGCGTCGGCAATTTCGTCGATGCACTCGATGTTGATCAGCGTCGAGTCCATGTCGAAGGCGACCAGCCTGTAGTCAGACAGCTTCAACGGAGCTTTGAAGCCACGGATGAACAAGCCCGGTTCGATTTCCTGCGCCGTCAAGATGCCTCCTTGACCGGCTGCCCAAGCGCCCGCAACAGGTCGCGCAGGTAGTGCGCGCGGTCGGCGGCGCTGCTGATCTCGCGCTCGATGCGCAGCTTGTCGTTACCCGCCAGCTTGACGGCGCGGTTCTTCTGCACCAGCTCGATGATGCGGCGCGCGTCGATGGGTGCTTTGGGCTTGAAGGTGATGCTCATCAGCTTGGGGCCGGCATCGATCTTCTGCACGCCATAGGGCTTGGCCAGCACGCGCAGGCGGTGGGTGTCGAACAGCGTCTGGCCCTGAGCCGGCAGTTTGCCGAAGCGGTCGGTGATTTCTTCCAGCAGCGTGTCGATCTGCTCAGCACGTTCTGCCATCGCCAGGCGCTTGTACAGGTTCAGCCGCGTGTGCACGTCGCCGCAATAGGCGTCGGGCAGCAGAGCGGGGGCGTGCAGGTTGACTTCCGTGGTGGCGCCAAACAGCGCGCCCATGGGGCTCAGCAGGTCGGGCTCGTGGCCGGCCCTCAGCGAGCGCACGGCCTCGTTGAGCATGTCGTTGTAGAGCTGGAAACCGACTTCCATCATGTTGCCGCTCTGGTTTTCGCCCAGCACCTCGCCGGCGCCGCGGATTTCCAGGTCGTGCATCGCCAGGTAGAAGCCGCTGCCCAGTTCTTCCATGTCCTGAATGGCCTGCAGCCGCATGCCGGCGGGCTTGCTGAGCGCCTGCACGTCGGGCACCAGCAGGTAGGCCTAGGCCTGGTGGTGGCTGCGGCCGACACGGCCACGCAGCTGGTGCAGCTGCGCCAGGCCGAACTTGTCGGCGCGGCTCATCACGATCGTGTTCGCACTCGGCACGTCGATGCCAGTTTCGATGATCGTGCTGCACAACAGCACGTTGTGGCGCTGCGCCACGAAGTCGCGCATCACGCCTTCAAGCTGGCGCTCAGGCATCTGGCCGTGGGCGATGGCGATGCGCGCTTCGGGCACCAGCTCCACCAGCTTCTGGCGCCGGTTCTCGATGGTCTCCACCTCGTTGTGCAGGAAGTAGACCTGGCCGCCGCGCTTCAGCTCACGCAGGATGGCCTCGCGGATGACGCTGCTGCTTTCGCTGCGCACAAAGGTCTTGATGGCCAGCCGGCGCTGCGGGGCGGTGGCGATGACACTCAGGTCGCGCAGGCCTTCCAGTGCCATGCCCAGCGTGCGCGGAATGGGCGTGGCGGTCAGCGTCAATACGTCCACCTCGGCGCGCAAGGCCTTCATCGCTTCCTTGTGGCGCACGCCGAAGCGGTGTTCCTCGTCGATGACCAGCAG
>JBBQMM010000395.1:0-4554 GCA_038328935.1 Burkholderiales bacterium | reverse complement strand
CGTTTGCAGCTGCGCGAGTGCGCCCGCGGCGTCGCCCTGCTGCAGCCGTTTGCGCGCCTCTTCGGCCAGCGGCAGCGCCCGGGCGGCCGCAGCGGCGTCGGGCTTGCTGCCGGCGCCCGGCAGCGGCGCGGGCTTGCAGGCTGAAAGTGTCACAAGCAGTGCCAGGACGAGCGCCAGGACCAGCGCCAGGACCAGCACCCGTACCGGCGCCACTGCCAGCACCCATGCCGCAGCGCGGCGCCGGCGGTGGGGGTTGAACGGTGCCGGAGCGTTGCGCATGGCGTGCATCGTAGGAGAAACCGGGCGCCGCAAGGCGCTGCGCATTGCCCGGCGACGTGCGGACCGGTCGCAGCGTGAGCGCTGCGTGATGAACGGTGGGGTTGGCGGCCCGGCCCGGCTGCAGTGAAACACCCGTCGAAAGCGCGAAGCGGATCACAATCGGGCCGCCGCTTCGGCGGGGCCCCGGAGCCGCAGGGCAGCGGCATCCAGCAGACACGAGTCGAAACAAATAGCGGGACGATGAACGCCATGAAACACCTGATGAAAGTTGCCACCCAGCGTCTGCTGGTCGCTTCAGCCCTGACAGTGGCGGTGGCGCTGCTCGGCGCACCGCAGGCCGCCCTGGCGGCACCCGGCTTGCCGTCGACCAACGTCGCGTGGCAGCCAGCAGCGAGCGACGCCGAGGTCGACCGCGCGTTTGCCCAGGCGCGCGCCGAGCGCAAGCCGGTGCTGCTGTACTGGGGGGCCAGCTGGTGCCCGCCGTGCAACCAGCTCAAGGCGACGCTGTTCAACCGGCAAGACTTCGCGGCACTGTCGCGTTCCTTCGTCGCCGTGCACGTCGACGGCGACCGCCCAGGCGCACAGGTGCTGGGCCGGCGCTTCAAGGTCAGCGGCTACCCGACGGTGGTGGTCTTCAATGACGCAGGCGCCGAGATCACGCGCTTGCCGGGCGAGGTGGACGCGCCGCAGATGATGGCCGTGCTGCAACTGGGATTGGCCGGCGGTCGGCCGGTGAAGGCGGTGTTGGCCGATGCGCTGGGTGGCAAGGCGTTGCTGCCGGCCGAGTGGCGGCTGCTGTCGTTCTATTCGTGGGAAACCGACGACCAGCAACTGCTGCCCAAGGCCGAGCTTGCCAGCACCTTGCAGCGGCTGGCCCTGGCCAGCCCGCAGGCCGATGCGGAGTCCACCACGCGGTTGTGGTTGAAGGCGGTGGCGGCCAGTGATGAAGCCCAGGGCATCAAGGCCGACGCGCCGTTGCGCGAGCGTGTGCAGCGCGTGCTGGCCGACCCCGTGCAGTCGCGCCTGCACGCGGACGTGCTGACCAACAGCGCTGTCGCCATCGTGCGCACCTTGCAGCCCGACGCCGGTGGCGCCCGCGCCGCCCTGGTGCAGCGCTTTGATGAAGCGCTGCAGCGCTTGCAGGCCGACGGCACGCTGTCGCGTGGTGACCGGCTCGGTGCCTTGTTGGCGCGTGTGGACCTGGCGCGCCTGGATCAGCCCAAGGAGCAGCTGGTACCCAAACTGCCGGTGCGTCTGGTGGCTGACGTGCGTGAACAGGTTGCGCGTGACGACCGCGAGATCAGCGACGGCTACGAGCGTCAGGCCGTGATCACCGCGGCGGCCCACACGCTGGGCCGGGCCGGCTTGTGGGCTGACAGCGAGGCCCTGCTGAAGGCCAACCTGGCCAGGAGCCACTCGCCCTATTACCTGATGAGCCAGCTGGGCGGCAATGCCCGCAAACCGGGGCGCAACGCCGACGCACTGGGCTGGTATCGACAGGCTTTCGACAAGAGCGAAGGCCCGGCGACCCGGTTGCAGTGGGGTCTGGGTTACCTGAACGCGCTGGTGGATCTGGCGCCGAAGGATGCCGCATCGATCGAAAAGACGGCCAGCCGGCTGCTCACCGAAGCCGGCCAGGACAGCGGCGCCTTCGCTGCGCGCAGCGGGCGTTCCCTGGGGCGTGCGAGCCAGAAGCTGGTGACCTGGGCCGATCAGGCGCCGCGCACCGCCGCCTTGGCCCGGCTGCGCACGCAGGCACAGGCACTGTGCCCCAAGGTGGATGCGGCGGCCGGGCAGCGTGCCGCGTGCGAAGCGCTGTTCAAGCCTGCTGCGCCTACTTGATCAGGCCTTCGGCCTTCATCGCCGCCTGCACCGCAGGGCGTGCGGCCATGCGCGCCATGAAGGCGCTCAGGTTGGGCAGGCCGCTGATGTCCACGCCCACATGGCGCCCCCAGCCGGCGACGGTGAAGAGGTAGGCATCGGGCACGGTGAAGTGCTCGCCCATCAGGTAGGACTTGCCCGCCAGCTGCGTATCGACCCAGGTCAGCCGATCCACCAGCTTGGCGCGCGCCAGCACCTTGGCTTCTTCGGGCATGCCTGGCGTGAAGAGCGGTGAGAAGCCCTTGTGGAGTTCGCTGGTGATGAAGTTCAGCCACTCCATCACGCGGTAACGTTCCATGGTGCCGGCGGCCGGGGCCAGGCCGCTGGCGGGTACCTGATCGGCGATGTACTGCACGATCACCGGGCCTTCGCTGAGGCGGGTTCCGTCGTCCAGTTCGAGCAGCGGCACGTAGCCTTTGGGGTTGATGCCGTAGTAGTCGGTGCCGTCGGCGAGCTTGTGCGTCTTGGTGCTGGCCAGCACGGCCTGGAAAGGCAGGCCGGACTCGTGCAGCACGATGTGCGGGCTCAACGAGCAGGCGCCCGGGCTGTAGTAGAGCTTGGTCATGGCGAGGTCTTTTCTCGGAAGTTGGGGGAGTCGCGCAGCATAGCCCCACCCCAGCCCGGCCTCGATCCCAAGCTGCATGGCTCCACACCGGTTGGCGGCCGCTTTGAAGCCGGGTTCAATGGCTTTGTTCCGTGCCGCCGCGCGCGCGGCATCGCAGATACTGTGCCTCCACTGCAAGGATTGCCATGCCCCGCCTACTGCTCGACGAACAGCACGTTCACCCCGCCATCAGGGAGCGTGTGGCGAGCCTCCACGCGGACACGGTGCGCCAGGTGCAGGACGCGGTGGCCCGCCACGCCGTCGTCGTGGTGGGCATGCAAGGCAACCCGTTTGTGCGCCGCGCCCGCAAGGCATTGCAAGGCGCCGGCATCGAACACACCTACCTCGAATATGGCAGCTACTTCAGCCAGTGGCGCGTTCGCAATGCGCTCAAACTTTGGTGCGGCTGGCCCACGTTGCCGATGGTGTTTGTCAAGGGTGTGCTGGTGGGGGGAGCTGATGACGTGGGCGTGCTGTTGGCCAGTGGCGAACTGCGGCGCATGCTGGCCTGAACACGGTCGACCGGCGCCTCTGTTTTCTTGGCGTGTGGCTTGCGGCGCATGACTTTGACGCAGGACTTGTGGCGCAAGACGTGTTGCGCAAGACTTGTCGCGCACGACTTGCTGCCCATGATTTGCAGCCCATGATTTGCAGCCCATGACCGGCGTCTGCGCGCGTCCGTTGGCTGCACGGCCGGCACTGTCGCTGGTGCTGACGATGGCGCTCGCGTCCACCTTGCCCACGCCTGCCGCCGCTGCTGAAGCCAGGCCGGGGCTGACACCGTGTCGCATCGCGGGCGTGGAGCACGGTGCGCTCTGTGGCAGCCTGCGCCGCGCGCTGAACCCGGCAGAGCCGGGCGGCACCGCCATCGAAGTGCACTTTGCCGTGCTGCCCGCGCTGGCGCGCAACCGCAAGCCCGACCCGGTGTTCTTTTTCGCCGGCGGGCCCGGCCAGAGCGCGCTGGAACTGGCGGGCAGCGTCAGCCGCCTGCTCGCGCGCTTGGGCAACCGGCGCGACCTGGTGCTGATCGACCAGCGCGGCACCGGCCAGAGTGCGCCGCTGCGTTGCGACGAGTCGCCACCCAACACGCCGCTGTCCGAAGGCGTGGACCCGGCGCGCCAGATGCAGCGCTACCGCCAGTGCCTGCAGCAGTTGCAGGCCTTGCCCCACGGCGATCTGCGTCACTACACCACCTGGGTGGCCATGCAGGATGTCGACGCGGTGCGCCAGGCGCTGGGTGCCGAGCGCATCAATCTGGTGGGCGGCTCTTACGGCACGCGCGCGGTGCTGGAGTACCTGCGCCAGTTTCCGCAAGCCAGCCGGCGCGCCGTGATCGATGGCGTGGCCCCGCCCGACATGGTGTTGCCGGCGGCTTCCTCCGCCGACAGCCAGGCCGCGCTGGAGCGTGTGTTTGCGGCCTGCGAAGGCGAAGCGGCCTGCGCGGCGCGGTTTCCCACGCTGCGTGCCGATTGGAAGGCGCTGCTGAACAGCCTGCCGCGCGAGTTTGCGGTGGCGCACCCTTTGACGGGCGTGACCGAGCGGCTGACGGTGAGCCGCGACGCGCTGTTGTCGCTGGTGCGAGCGCCGCTGTACGTGCCCGCTCTGGCCTCCGCCCTGCCCGCCGCGCTGCATGAAGCTGCCCAGGGTCGGCTGGAGCCGCTGGCGGCGCTCGCCACGGCGATGGGCGGTGGCGGTGGGCGGCGCAGCGGTCGGCTTTACGAGGGCATGCACTTCTCCGTCGTCTGCAGTGAAGACCTGCCCCGCCTGGGCCAGAACACCGAGGCGCCGGG
>JBBQMM010000394.1:0-4566 GCA_038328935.1 Burkholderiales bacterium | reverse complement strand
GGCGGGCGCAGCGGCCGCGCCGCGTGCAGCTGTTGCACGCGCAGGCGCAGCCGGCCCACTGCGTCGGCCAGGTTGAGCTGGTAGGCCTGCGCCAGTTCCTCCAGCCGCAAGCGGCTGGCCTGCACCAGGGGTTCGGCATCGCCGCGCGCCAGGCCCAGCGCCAGCGTCTGCACATAGCTGGCCGCCGCTGCTTGCAGCGCGCCGATGTCGGCCACCACCGGCGCGTCCAGCCAGCGCCAGCGGGCAAAGTTGATCGGCAGATCCACGGACTTGGCCACCAGCGCCGGCAGCTCCACCACCTGGCCGGCCACGGGCGCCCAGTCCAGTTGCGCCAGGGTGCGTGCTGTTTCGGGGTGGGCTCGCTGCCCCATGCGGGGCAGCAGCAGGCGCAAGCAGGCACCGCGCTGGCCGTCGCTGAGCCAGGGCTCGGTTTCGGGCGGCTGGCCGGGGGGCGGCGGCTGCACACGCAGCTCCAGCGTGTTGCCACCGGCGACGGCAAATTCGTTGACGCTGAGCGACAGCACCTGCGCGCTGGCGGCAACGGCCGCTGTCCCGTCTTCACCCCCGTCTTCAGGCCCGCCGGTGACGGGAGCAACGGGTGCAGCGGCTGCGGCGGCCGTGCGCAGCAACGGTACGCCGTTGAACACCGCTTCGGCAGCGATGCCCACACTTTCCAGGCGCAGCACCAGCAGGCGGTCCATCAGCCCAGGCTCCAGTCCAGCAGCGTCTGCGCAGGCAGCAGCGGCAACAGCAGCGTCTGGCTGCCCAGCAAGGGGTCGAGCACCAACAGCGGCAGCTGCACGGCTTCCAGGCGCAAGGTGGCAAACCACTCGAAGCCGCTGCCGCCCCGTGAACGCGACCGCAGGCCGGCTTCGCCCACCAGCGCGCCGGTCACCGCGCCGTTGCTCTGCAGCAGGGCTGCTGTGGCGTCGGCCAGCGGTGTCAGTTCAGCCTGCAGCGGCAGCCTGAAACGCACCTGCAGCTGCGCCAGCAGCGCCAGCAGCGGGGGCTCTGCCGTCTGGCGCCGCACCACCGCGGCCAGTGGCGCCTGCGCCTGGCAACGCAACAGCAGGCGCGCGCGCGCGCCGGCCTGGGTGAGCTCGCCTTCCAGCTGCCAGTCGGCCTGCACCGCCTGCATCTGCAGCTCGCCCACCAGGCGCATCAGCGCACGGCCATCCATGCCGCCGGGCCCTAGTTGCCAACCCCAGCTGCAGGATGCCCGGCCCACCAGCAAGGCCAGCAGGCCTTCACCCTGCCCGGCCACCAGCCCGGGTACGCGCTGCCAGGCCCCCTGCAACGCCTGCAGTGCCGCGGCGGTAGCGGTGTCGAGGCCGTTTTCAAACCCACCCGTCAGCGGGCCGGCGTCCTGCGCCGCAAAGTCCTGTTCCACCCGGCAGCGGGTGTGTGGGCGCAATGCCGGTGGCTGGGCCGCCAGCAGGGGCTGCGCCACCGCCGCCTGACGCTGGATGTCCAGCCACCACTGCCCCGCCGGCCAGACCCAGAGCTGGGTGTGCAGGGGGCCGAGTGGGTCGCCTTCGTCGCGCAGGCCGCAGGCGGACACATCCAGGTGCAGGATGTCGGGCGAGGTCTCTTCAGCCACCGCGGTGCCCGGCCCCGCCGCCGGGCCGGCCTGGGCCAGCGTGGCGAGCGGCCAGTTGCAGGCGCTGGCCTCGTGGCCGCGCCAGCGCCACAAGCCGTGGCTGCCCGACAGACGCAGCTCGGGGTGTACGTCGGCGCTGCACACCGACACCGTGCTCAACCGGGCCTGCATCCGCGTCAACGGGCCTGCGCCAGATGCATGAGACAGCACGGCCACCAGCGGTGGCAGCGGCTGCGCGGGCTGCACGCGCAGCGCAGCGGGCTCGGGCAGGGCCACCGGCTGCCACTGCCCGCCCACGAGGTCGTAGCCGCGCACCACCGAACGTTCCAGCAACCGCAGCTCCATCGCCCGCAGATCGCAGGCCCCACGTGGCGCGGGCAGCGGCTCGTGGGGATGCAACGCACCGCGTGCACCCAGGTGGCCGAAGGTGTCGAGCAGCCGCTGGTCGGCCGCCTGCAGCGCGGCGGCGGCAATCAGCGCATCAGGCAAGCGCTGCAGCTCTTGCAACGAACGCGCCACCAGCTGATGCACGGTGTTCCACTCGCGCGCTTTGGGCGCGGCCAACAGACCCGCAGCCCACTCGAAACCCGGCCGGTCCTGAAATCCAGAACCCCAGACAAACCACAGGTTGACGTAGCGCGCCACCGGTGCGGCACGCGCAAGCCCCAGGCGGGTGGCGTGCTGCACGCCGAGCTCTATGAAGCTGGCATAGCGATCGCCCAGCTTGTGCGGCATGGCTGGCCACAGCGCCGCCAGTTGCTCGCCCAGCGCGCGCTCGAACTGCGCCCATTCGGCTTCAGCAGAAGACGTCGCAGCAGTGGTGCCGGGCACGGAGCTCAAAACCCAGGCTCGGACATCAGACGGGCGCAGGGGAGGAACAGTGGGCCCGCCATCAGGCGTGCGGCAACGGGTCTTTGGGCGGCTCGGGGTCGGCCGGTGCTTCCGGCGCCGACGGCGCCACCGGGCTGATGCCCGCGCCACTGCCCGGCGCACCGCCGGAGTTGATCTTCACCATCGGCCCGGTGATCGACACGCCATCGGGCCCCAGCACCACCGAACCCGAACCGCCCTTCAGCGTGAGTTGCACGCCCGCTTCGATGACGACGTTGACAGCGCCCTTGATGTGCACGTTGACGCCACCTTCCAGGCCCGCGTTGGTGCCGGCCTTGATGTGCACCTCGGTGCCGGCCTTCAGCGAAATGGCCATGCCGGCTTCGGACGAGATGCCTTGCGCGGCCTTCAACCCATGGTTGGCGTCGGTGGCCAGCAGAATGTCTTGCGCCACCTTCAGGCTGTACTTGCCGTCCACCTTCTGCTTCAGTGCCTTCACCACCGTGAGGTGGAAGTCGCCTTCCACCTTCTCCTTGCGGTCTTTCTTGATGATCAGGTGCTGGTCCTTGCCGATCTCGGTCTTCACCGTTTCCTTGACGAATTCGAGCTTGTCTTTCTGCGACTGCATGAGCAGGTATTCGCTGCCTTTCAGGTCGTCGAAGCGCAGTTCGTTGAAGTCGGTGGCGCCACCTTTCTCGGTGCTGCGGCTCTTGATGGTGCTGACGGTGGCTTTGTCGGGCAACACATAGGGCGGCATGTGGGTCGCGTTGTAGACGCGCCCGGTGATGAGCGGCTGGTCGGGGTCACCGTCCAGAAAGTCCACCACCACCTCCTGCCCGATGCGCGGCAGCGACACCATGCCCCAGCCCTTGCCCGCTGAGGGCTGCGACACGCGCACGAAACATGAGCTTTTGTCGTCCTGGGCCCCTTCGCGGTCCCAGTGAAACTGCAGCTTCACTCTGCCGTATTTGTCGACGTGGATTTCCTTGCCCGCAGGCCCGACCACGGTAGCCGTCTGCGGGCCGCCCACACGCGGCCGCGGCGTGCTGCGCTCGGGCCGGAAGGCCAGCTTCGAGTCGAAGACGCTGAAGCTGCACTTGTGGCTGGTCGCTGCGGTCTGCCCCGCTTCGTAGCCCGACAACCGCGCTTCCAGCTGCGTGCTGTAGACCAGGTACTCGGCGTTCTGGTCCGCCAACGGGTGGCTCTTCAGTTTCACGCGCGCGCCGCAACACAGGTTGATGACCGAGGTTTCGCCCTGCGCCAGCGCAAAGCGCGAGCGCAGTTCTTCGATGCGGCGCTTGGCGATGGCAGCAGCCTCGGCCGCCAGACCACCGACACTGCCTTCGTCGGGATAGGTCGGCAGGCCCGCCGGGTAGTCGTACACCTCCAGGGCGCCCTGGGCGTGGCGCACCTGGGCCGCCTCCAGCTTCTCAAAGGTGTCTTCGGGCTTGAAGAAACTGTGGTCGCGCACGGCGGCCTTGCCACTGCGCACCTCGCGGCTCCAGCGCCAGTTCGACACCGAGGGCACGCGGTGGTCGGGGTTGCTGTCGTCGTAATAGGTCAGTTCGGACAAACCCAGCATCGGCACCTGCGCGCCGGGTTTGTCGGCCAGCACCAGCATGTGTTTGCCGGCCTCGTGCTTGAAGAAGTAGAAGATGCCCTCTTCTTCCATCAGCCGGCTGACGAAGTTGAAGTCGCTTTCGCGGTACTGCACGCAGTACTCGCGTTTGCGGTAGGTGCCGGTGGTCTGGTCTGCGAAGGTGCCGCCATGCTGGTTGAAGACGGCCTTCAGGATGTCGGGCACCGTCTTCTTCTGGAAGATGCGCAGTTGCGCGCTGCGTGTCAGCAGCCACAACCAGGGTCGCAGTGTGAAGCGATACGACAGGTGGCCGCCGACCGTGCCGTCGAAGGCCAGCGCGGCCACCACACCGTGGTAGACCCGCGCATCGGCGTTGCCAACGCCCACCGTGACTTGCGCCGGTGCGCCCAGCACGTCGTCGAACACCAGCGGCTCGCTGACCTTGAGCAAACCCACCAGGTGGTACTCGAACGGCCGCGACAGTTCTTCGGCGCCTGCCAGCGACAGGAAACGCAGCTTGGGCGCTGCGGCCACCTTGACTTCAAAAGCCAGCGGA
>JBBQMM010000393.1:0-4569 GCA_038328935.1 Burkholderiales bacterium | reverse complement strand
CACCCCAACCCTCTCCCTGGAAGGGAGAGGGAGCAAAGGCCCGGCCGTGACGCCCTGAGCCCCTTGCAGGCGCCAAGGTCTTGTCAGGCAGCCGAAAATGCGAGGAAAGCAGCAGTCGACTTTGCAGATGAGGAATCGCCCATGACCCCGGTCAAGATGTACACCACGCAGGTCTGCCCTTACTGCCTGCAGGCCAAGGCGCTGCTCAGGCAGCGTGGCGTGTTCGAAATTGAAGAGATCCGCATCGACCTGGATTCGTCGCAGCGCGAGCACATGATGGCCATTACCGGTCGCCGCACGGTGCCGCAAATCTTCATCGGCGACACCCATGTGGGGGGCTGCGACGATCTGGTCGCCCTGGACCAGAAGGGCGCGCTGATGCCTCTGTTGGGCGTCTGAAGGCGCCGGGCAGCAAAAGCGTCACGAGCGCGGCGCTGACTCGCACCCCCACGGCGAAGTCGAACCCGGTCGTACCCACCATAATCGCGGGTTGCGGCTCGGCGCCATGGCGGCGCTGGGCTTTGACTCCAAGAGAACATCACCATGGCCGACGAGACCCCCGTTTTCCAGATCCAGCGCATGTACCTGAAGGACCTGTCGCTCGAGCAACCCAATTCGCCGGCAATCCTGCTGGAACAGAGCCAGCCCCAGGTCGACATCAACCTGACCATGGGCGCCGAGCCGGTGGCGGAAAACGTCTATGAAGTGACCGTTGCCGCCACCGTGACGACCAAGGTCAAGGACAAGGTCCTGTTCCTGGTCGAAGCCAAGCAGGCCGGCATCTTCGAGATTCGCAATGTTCCTGAAGAGCAGCGCCAGGGCATTCTGAGCATCGTTTGCCCGCAGATGATCTACCCGTATCTGCGTGCCATCGTTTCTGACGTCTGCACGCGCGCCGGTTTCCCGCCCATCCTGCTGACCGAAGTCAATTTCCAGGCCATGTTCGAGGCCCAGCAGCAGCAAGCTGCTGCCCAAACCAACGGCACCCCCCGCATCATCACGGGGGCGAACTGAGGACATGAGCGTGTGCCTGCGCACACGCGAGTGCCTCAGTTCGAGGGCGAGCTCTGCGAGCCCGCGGCCTGCAAGGCAACTGAGGACATGAGCGTGTGCCTGCGCACACACGACAAGCCTCAGTTCGAAGGCGGGCTCTGCGAGCCCGCCTTTTAAAAAAATGAAGATTGCCGTGCTCGGCGCTGGCGCCTGGGGCACGGCGCTGGCCGCGGCCGCCGCGCAGCGGCACGATTGCCTGCTCTGGTCGCGCAGCGCCGAGCATGTGAGCGCGCTTCGCGCCGCGCAGAGAAACGAGCGCTACCTGCCCGAGTCAAGCCTGCCGGCGGAGTTGCGCTTCACCGCCGATCACGCCGCAGCGCTGGCGCATGGCCGCAGCGGGCTGACGGTGATCGCCACGCCGATGGCCGGGCTGCGCGAGCAGTTGCTCACCACAGCCCCCACGCAGTCTGCGCTGTGGCTGTGCAAGGGATTCGAAGCCGGGAGCGGCGCGCTGGGCCACGAGATTGCCCGCAGCGTGCGTCCGCTGGCCCCCTGTGGCGTGCTGTCGGGCCCGAGTTTTGCGCTGGAGGTGGCGCGCGGGCAGCCCACGGCCTTGGTGGTGGCCGCTGCCGATGCGGGCCTGGCAGACGACGCCGTTCAGGCCTTTCACTCGAACAGCCTGCGTCTGTATACATCGGACGACGTGGTCGGCGTCGAAGTGGGCGGGGCGGTGAAAAACGTGCTGGCGATCGCCACCGGCATCCTCGACGGACTGCCTCAGGCAGGACTGAACGCCCGCGCCGCGTTGATCACCCGCGGCCTCGCCGAAATGACCAGCCTGGGGCTGGCGTTGGGCGCCCGTGGAGAAACCTTCATGGGCCTGTCCGGGCTGGGCGACCTGGTGCTTACTGCCACCGGCGACCTGTCGCGCAACCGTCGCGTGGGCTTGTTGCTGGCCGCCGGTCAACCTTTGCAGCAGGTGTTGGCGTCCCTGGGTCACGTGGCTGAAGGGGTGCTGAGTGCAGCGGTGGTGCTGCAACGTGCGCGCGCACTGGGTGTGGAGATGCCCATCACCGAAGCCGTGGTGGACGTGCTGCAAGGGCGCCTGGCGCCCGGTGAGGCCCCGCAACGCCTGATGTCGCGCCAGGTGCGTGCCGAGGGTTGGGCCGCGCAGGCTGCCCCCGGCCCGCCGCTCAGCCCGTCCGTTCAGACGCCGCCCGCGTAGCCGTTCTGCCGCCACCCTTCGAACACCGCCACCGCCACGGCGTTGCTCAGGTTGAGGCTGCGTTGCCCTTCCCGCATCGGCAGCCGCACCCGGTGGTGAGCCGGGAACTCGTCGCGCAGCGCTTCGGGTAAACCTGCCGTTTCGCTGCCGAACACCATCCAGTCACCGGGCCGCCAAGCCACCGCTTCGAGTCGCCCGGTGCCGCGCGTCGTGAACGCAAAACAGCGTGTCGCTGCGGGTTGTTCGCTGGCTCGCAGCGCTGCCCAGCTGCTGTGGCGCTTCACGCTTGCCGTCTCGTGGTAGTCCAGCCCCGCACGCCGCAGCAACTTGTCGTCCATCGAAAACCCCAGCGGTTCCACCAGATGGAGCGCGCAACCGGTGTTCGCGGCCAGCCGGATCACGTTGCCCGTGTTGGGCGGAATTTCCGGGCTGATGAGCACGATGTTGAACATGGCGTCAGGGCGGCGTGCGCGCCAGCACCCAGGCATCGACGCGGCCGGCGCCTGCCCGCAGGAGTTCGGCCGCCGCTTCATGGAGGGTGGCACCCGTGGTCATGACGTCGTCCACCAGTGCCACATGCAGGCCCTGCAGGCGCGTGCGCCGGGACGGCTCCACCAGGAATGCAGCGCGCAGATTGCGCTGGCGCGCTGCGCGGTTCAGCTCGGCCTGATGGGCGGTGTCGACCGGCCGCGACAGCACGTCGTGCCAGGCCGGCAGTTGCAGCTCGCGGCCCAGGTGTCGTGCCAGTTCCCAGGCCTGGTTGTAGCCGCGCTGGGCCAGCCTGGGTGCCGCCAGTGGTACTGGCAACAGGGCTTGCGGCAACAAGGTCTGCGGTAACAGGGCTCGACGGGCGCGAACGGCATCGGCCATGCAGCGCGCCAGCGGCGACGCCAGCTCAGGCTGCGCGTGGAACTTGAAGGCGACCACCAACGCGTCCCACGGGAATGCGTAGTCGACGGCACACAAGGTGCTGGAAAACAGCGGCGGGTTGAGCAGGCAGCTGCCACAGGCCTCGGCGGCAGCGCCCAGACGCAGGCCGCAGCGGTGACAGCGCGGCGCCGGTTGCGCAAACCGCTCGGTACATGCCTTGCACAGGCGCGCGTCGCCCCACTGTCGACACACCTCGCATTGGCTGGGCAGCCCCGCACGGCGCGGGCTCAGGGGGCTTTTGATGGTTGAAGGCGAGTCGGGCATCAGCTCAATATACTGGGCCGGATGTCATTCCCGGTCCCCTGGTCGTTGTGAACACCGACCTCACGGGCAGCAAGCCTGCCCGCACCATCGACGCCGCAGCCTTGTGGCGCATCAACCAGCGCCTGCAGTGTGCGCCGCAAGCGCCTTGGCTGCACGGCGAAGTGGGCCGGCGCATGGCGCAACGGCTGCCCGTCATTCGCTTGCAGCCGGCGCGCGTGCTGGACTGGTGGTCTTTCAGTGGCGGCAGCGCCGACGGCCTGCGCCAGGCCTACCCGCATGCCGAATTGCTGCTGCTGGAGCCTGCGGTGCATGCCCAGCAGGCTGTCAAACCAGCAACGCCCCGTCCGCCCCCGTGGTGGTCGGTGCAGCGTTGGCGGGGTGCCAAACCCGCGACGCTGACCGAGTCGGACTTGCAACCGGGCGCTGTGGAGCTGGTGTGGGCCAACATGGGCCTGCACCGATGGGCCGACCCGCAAACAGCCTTCCAGCATTGGTATCGAGCGTTGGCGGTCGACGGTTTTCTCATGTTCTCGACGCTGGGCCCCGGCTCACTGACCGCCGTGCAGGCGATTTATTCAAGCTTTGGGTGGCCACCGCCGTTTGCGCCTTTTGTAGACATGCACGACCTCGGGGACATGCTGGTGGCAGCCGGCTTTGCCGACCCCGTGATGGACCAGGAACTGTTGACGCTGACCTGGCCCGATGCCCAGGCGGCCCTGCAAGAGTTGCGGCAACTCGGCGGCAACGCCCATCCCGCGCGTGAGCAGGGCCTGCGCACACGCCGTTGGCGTGAGGCTTTGCTGGGCGCGCTGGCTGAACGCGCCGCACCCGATGGCCGCGTTGAATTGACCCTTGAAGTGGTCTACGGCCACGCCTTCAAGCCCCTGCCGCGCGCCCGCGTGGCGCCGACCACCCACGTGCCCGTCGAAGACCTCAGACGTATGGCCCAGGGCAGCAGACCCAGGGCATGACATGGTCAGGCGCTGGGCTAGAATCAGAGGCTGCAAAGTGACTGGGTTTACCCGCACTCCGGGATTGAGCCAAGCCTCCCGGTCCGGACCCAGGCGACGTACCAAACCAAGCAGCGTTTGCCCGACTCAAGCGAAGCACTGAAGCCAGAAGCGCACCACCCGATCCATGCCCACCGTCACGGCTCC
>JBBQMM010000392.1:0-4578 GCA_038328935.1 Burkholderiales bacterium | reverse complement strand
TCCTGGTAATAGCTTTCGATGTTCTTGGGCAGGTCCAGGTGCGCCACAAAACGCACATCGGGCTTGTCGATGCCCATGCCGAAAGCGATGGTGGCCACCATCACAGTAGCTTCGTCGCGCAAGAAGCGGTCCTGGTGGCGGCGGCGCAGGTCAGCGTCCAGGCCGGCGTGGTAGGGCAGCGCGTTGATGCCTTCCTGCACCAGCCAGGCCGCGGTTTCTTCAACCTTCTTGCGGCTTTGGCAGTAGACGATGCCGGCGTCGCCGTCGTGCTCGTCGCTCAGAAAGCGCAGCAGCTGTTTGCGCGGCTCGTCTTTTTCGACGATGGTGTAGCGGATGTTGGGGCGGTCGAAGCTCGCCACAAACAGCCGCGCAGCCTGCAGCTGCAGGCGCTGGATGATGTCGGCGCGCGTGTGGTCGTCGGCGGTGGCGGTGAGCGCCACGCGCGGCACGCCGGCAAACTGCTCGTGCAGCGCACTCAGGCCCAGGTACTCTTCGCGGAAGTCGTGCCCCCACTGGCTGACGCAGTGCGCTTCGTCGATGGCAAACAGGCTGAGCAGGCCGCGCTCGTGCAGCGAAGCCAGCATGGCCATGAAGCGCGGCGTCAGGATGCGTTCGGGCGCGGCGTAGAGCAGCGTCAGGCGGCCGGCCAGCAGCTCGCGCTCCACGTGCCTGGTTTCTTCGGCGTCCAGCGTGCTGTTCAGGAAGGCGGCCTTGACGCCGGCCTCGTGCAGCGCGCCCACCTGGTCGTGCATCAGCGCAATCAGCGGGCTGACCACCACGGCCACGCCCTGCCCGGCCCGGTGGCGCACGATGGCCGGCACCTGGTAGCACAGGCTCTTGCCGCCGCCGGTGGGCATCAACACCAGCGCGTCGCCGCCGGCCACCACGTGCTCGACGATCTCGCGCTGCGCGCCGCGGAAGGCGGGGTAGCCGAAGACCTCTTGCAGCACCTGCTGCGCGCTGGCTGCGGGGCCCGGCTGCAGCTCAAGGGCGGCGTCAGCGGCGTCAGCGGCGTGAACGGCGCGGGCGGCGCGGGCGGCGCGGGCGGCTGGCGGCCGCGCTACGGCGCCTTCGGGCCAGTCGTCGGGGGCAGAAACAGGCAGGTCGGTGAACACGGCGGACATGGTGGATCGGCATGGTACGCGAGGCGCGTGCCGCAGCCACCACACCCGAAGGGAGTGGCTCCGACCGGGGAACCCCTGTGGGTGACTGGATTCGCCCCGAGAACGCCCCCAAAGGGTGCTGGCCCGGGCGGGGCCGGAGGCGATAATCGACGCATCCCACCACCCACTTCGGAACAGCGGAGCACACCATGGCCAGCGTCAACAAAGTCATCCTCATCGGCAACCTGGGCAAGGACCCTGAAGTTCGCTACATGCCCAGCGGGTCGGCCATCTGCAACATCACCATTGCAACCAGCCGGGTGTCGAAAGACAAGGTCAGCGGTGAAAAGCAGGAACAGACCGAATGGCACCGCGTGGTGATGTTCGACCGGCTGGCAGAGATCGCCAGCGAATATCTGAAGAAGGGCAAGTCGGTCTACATCGAAGGCCGCCTGCAGACACGCAAGTGGACCGACAAGGACGGCGTTGAAAAGTACAGCACCGAAATCGTGGCCCAGGAAATGACGATGCTCGGCAGCCGTGAAGGCGGCACTGGCGGCGCGGGCGGCGCCGGCGGCATGGGCGGCGACGACGAGATGGGCAGCAGCACCCGCCCGCCCCAGCGCAGCGCAGCACCTGCACGCAGCGCGCCAGCGGCGCAGAAACCCGCCGCCAAGAGCAGCACCGGGTTCGAGGACATGGACGACGATATTCCGTTCTAGCCCGGCAAGCCGCGCGCAGCGCTGCACGATTGGCTGGCGCGCTGGCCGAGCCTGAGTCTCATGGTGCGGGGCAGCGCCCCGGTTCATGAAACACTTTCACATCAACCCCGCCGTGGCGCCTCGCGGCTGGTCAGAGCTTGGCCGTGGTCAGCTCCGGCACCATGCGGTTGACCTCCTTGATGATCAGGTCGCGCGGCTGCGTCACCATCTCGGCCGAGCTGAGCGTGGCCCAGGGGTGCGAGCTGCTGCCCTTCGACCCGGCCACCGGCGTGATGAGACTGATGAGCGGGCGCCGCCGCGCCCGGGGCTTTTGAAGCCGTGCCGGCTGCACGGAGCGCCGCGCCGGCCTCGGAGATACGAGGCGAACCCAGGTCAGATCGGCCATTCAAGCGCCGCACCCTCCTTCCATACTGGAGGCTTCCACCACGTTCCATGATGCGGGGCAGCGCCCCGGATCGGGGACCGCTTCCGCGGCAAGCCCGCAGGACTGCGCGCGGGCGCCGCGAAGCCCGGCAGCACCACTTCCAGCGCCTGGCGTCGGGTGCACACCGACCAGCCACATGAGACCCACTTTCAACCCGATCCGCCTGTTTGCCGAGATCATCGCGATCGTCGCGCTGGCGCAGTGCGTCATCACCTTGAGTCTGCCCTCCATCGGTCTGGCTGCGGCCGGGACGCGCTACCCGGTGCTGGGGGCCTTGCTGCTGGTGTTGATGGCAGGCCCTGCTGTCTACTGGCGCTGCATGGCGGACTCCAGGCGTGCGCTGCCCGCCTCCGCACCCCGGCCCGATCAGGGCGGCCGTGCCAGCCTGCGCACCGCCGTCGCCATGACCGCCGCCGCGCAGTTGCTCGGGCTGGCGCTGACCGCGGCCGGCGTCGCCTGGCAGCAGCGCACGCTGGACGAAAAGGCGCGCACGAAGCTCGAGTTGGGCGCAGAGCGTATCGAGACCGAGATCAAGGACCGCTTCATGGGGCCCTTGTACGGCCTGAAGGGCGCACGCGGCATGGTCGCGGCCGGCGGCGCGATCGACGGCGCATCGTTCCGCGCCTATGTCGAGTCGCGGGATCTGGCGGTGGACTTTCCCGGCGTGCGCGGCTTGGGCTTCATCCAGCGCATCGAACGCGGCGGCCTCGACGCCTTCAGCGCCCAGATGCGCCTGCGCGAGTCCCCGGATTTCGCCGTTCGCAGCGCGGGCGACGCGGCCGACCTCTACGTCGTCAAGCACATCGAGCCGCTGGCCAGGAACCGTGGCGCCTGGGGCTATGACATCGGGCAGGAAGCCGTGCGCCGCGAGGCCGCGGAACGCGCCGTGCGCACCGGCGAGCCGGCGCTCAGCGAGCGCATCACGCTGGTGCAGGACAGCAAGAATGGGCCTGGCGTGCTGTACCTCTTGCCGGTGTTCCGGCGCGGCGCCGACACGGGCACGCCGCTGCAGCGGCAGCAGGCGCTGATGGGTCTGCTGTACGCACCCCTCATCGCCGAAGAGTTGATGCACGGCGTGGCACAGGCGGCCGACAACACGCTGGATTTTCGGCTCTTCGACGGCGATGGGACACGGCCCGAGCAGCTGCTGTTCGACCTCGGCGACCATCATGCCGACACCAGCGGCACCAAAAAAGCGCTCGGCAAGGCCGCCGGGCCATTTGCCCCGTCGCGCAGCTTCGTGGTCGGTGGCCGTACGCTGACGTTGCAGGTGCGCGGCACAGCGCGCTTCGATGCACTGACCGACCGTTCCGGCCTGGCGTTCACCGCGGTAGGTGGCGCGCTGGCCAGCTTCATTCTCGCTTTCGCGGTCTGGCTGCTGGCGGTTGGCCGGGTGCGGGCGCAGAAACTGGCGCAGCGCATGACCGCCGACCTGGACCAGCTGGCGCGCGTCGTTCGGCACACCTCCAACTCGGTCCTCATCACCGATGCTTCGCTGCACATCCGCTGGGTCAACGAGGGCTTCACGCGCATCACCGGCTACACGCTGGCCGATGCCACAGGCCGCACGCCGGTCGAATTGCTGAGCAGCAGAAACGCCGACCCGGCAACCCTGCAGACCCTGCACGACGCCGCCGCGGCGGGCAGCGCCTGCCGAGTCGAAATCCTCAACCGCGCCAAGGACGGCCGCGAGTACTGGATCGACATCGAGGTGCAGCCGACCCACGACGCCCGCGGCGTGCTGCTCGGCTTCATGGAAATCGGCAGCGACATCACGGCGCAGAAGCAAGCCCACCTGCAGCTGCAGGCTGCGCAGCGCGAGACCGAAGCCCTGCTGCGCACCATCAACCTGCACGCCATCGTTTCCGTCACCGACCGCGCCGGCACCATCATCGACCTCAACGACGCCTTCTGTGCCATCAGCGGCTACGACCGCGGCGCACTGATCGGGCAGAACCACCGCATTGTCAATTCCGGCTTGCAACCCGCGGCCTTCTGGGTCGACATGTGGCGCACCATCGCCGGCGGCGCACCCTGGCGCGGCGAGATCTGCAACCGCGCCAAGGACGGCTCGCTGTACTGGGTCGACAGCATGATTGCGCCCTTTGCTGGTGCCGATGGCCAGATCGAGAAGTACATCTCGATCCGCACCGACATCAGCCAGCGCAAGCGCGACGAAGAAGCGCTGCGCGCCAGCCAGGCCTTCCTGGACCGCGCCGGCCGCATTGCCGGCGTCGGCGGCTGGCAGGTCGACCTGCTGAGCAACGTCGTCACCTGGAGCGACGAGACCTGCCGCATCCACGACGTAGCGCCCGGTTATCGGCCGAGC
>JBBQMM010000391.1:0-4580 GCA_038328935.1 Burkholderiales bacterium | reverse complement strand
GCCTTCGTGGGCTTCGCAAACTGGATGGTGCCGTTGCAGATTGGCGCTGCCGACATGGCGTTTGCGCGCATGAACAACCTCAGCTTCTGGCTGTTGATTCCCGCTGCGTTGATGCTGGTCGGCTCTTTCTTCATGCCCGGTGGCGCGCCCGCAGCAGGCTGGACGCTCTACGCGCCGCTGACGCTGCAGATGGGCCCCAGCATGGACGCCGGCATCTTCGCCATGCACATCATGGGCGCCAGTTCCATCATGGGCTCTATCAACATCATCGTCACGATCCTGAACATGCGCGCGCCGGGCATGACGCTGATGAAGATGCCGCTGTTTTGCTGGACCTGGCTCATAACGGCCTACCTGCTGATCGCCGTGATGCCCGTGCTGGCAGGCGCCATCACGATGACGCTGACCGACCGCCATTTCGGCACCAATTTCTTCGTCCCTGCCGGTGGTGGTGACCCGGTCATGTACCAGCACATCTTCTGGTTCTTCGGGCACCCCGAGGTCTACATCATGATCCTGCCGGCGTTCGGCATCGTGAGCGCCATCATC
Organism: Burkholderiales bacterium; assembly: GCA_038328935.1. Classification (GTDB taxonomy): domain Bacteria; phylum Pseudomonadota; class Gammaproteobacteria; order Burkholderiales; family Burkholderiaceae_C; genus Rubrivivax. The sequence goes on along the minus strand of JBBQMM010000391.1, from coordinate 4,031 downwards.
CCGGCCTTTGCGCGCAAGCGGCTGTTTGGCTACACCTCGATGGTCTACGCGACCGCCTCGATCGCCATCCTGTCGTTCATCGTCTGGGCGCACCACATGTACACCACCGGGATGCCGGTGACGGGCCAGCTGTTCTTCATGTACGCGACCATGCTGATCGCGGTGCCCACCGGCGTGAAGGTGTTCAACTGGATTGCCACCATGTGGCGCGGCTCCATGAGCTTCGAAACCCCCATGCTGTGGGCCGTTGGCTTCATCTTCGTGTTCACCCTCGGTGGCTTCACGGGCCTGATCCTGGCCATGGCGCCCATCGACATCCAGTTGCAGGACACCTACTACGTGGTGGCGCACTTCCACTACGTGCTGGTGGCCGGCTCGCTCTTCGGCATGTTTGCCGGTTATTACTACTGGGCCCCGAAGTGGACTGGTGTGATGTACAGCGAAGCACGCGGCAAGATCCACTTCTGGCTGTCGTTGATCTTTTTCAACATCACCTTCTTCCCGATGCACTTCCTGGGTCTGGCTGGCATGCCGCGTCGTTATGCCGACTACCCGATGCAGTTCGCCGACTTCAACATGGTGGCCTCTATCGGTGCCTTCGGTTTTGGCTTCATGCAGGTGTACTTCTTCTTCTTCGTCGTCTTGCCGATGATGCGCGGCAAAGGTGAAAAGGCGCCGCAAAAGCCATGGGAAGGTGCCGAGGGTCTGGAGTGGGAAGTTCCTTCGCCGGCGCCGTTTCACACGTTCGAGCAACCGCCCAAGCTGGACGTGACGGCAACGCGCGTCATCGGCTGATCAGCGCTGCCTGCAAGCAAACCATGTCGATGACTCCGCAGCAGCGCAAGTCCAACCTTCGGTTGGCTTTGATCCTGGCATCCGTGGCCGTGTTCTTCGTGCTGGGCTTCGTCACCAAGATCGTCTGGCTCGCGAACTGAACTTTCAACTGCGCCCACCATGGACAAACACGTAATCCCGGCAGCGCCTGGCGCCGCCTCGCCCCCGCCCGCGGGCCTGCTCGGCGTGCTGGCCGACAACCGGCGCATGGTGGGCAAGCTGCTGGTGGTGGTGCTGATGATGTTCGGCTTTGGCTATGCACTGGTGCCGATGTACCGCGCCATCTGCAACGCGCTGGGCATCAACGTGCTCAGCCTGTCGGAGCAACGGGTGGCCAATGGCACGTGGTCAGGCAAGAAAGCGGCCACCAACACCCAGGTGGACCTGAGCCGCACGATCACGGTGGAGTTCGATGCCAACGCCCGCGGCCCCTGGGATTTCAAACCTGCGCTGCGCTCGCTGCAGGTGCACCCGGGCGAAATGGCCACGGTGATGTACGAGTTCAGGAACATCCAGAACCGCACCATGGCCGCCCAGGCCATACCCAGCTACGCACCGCGGCAGGCGAGCCCGCATTTCAACAAGCTCGAATGTTTCTGCTTCAACGAGTACACGCTGCAGGCTGGCGAATCCAAGCAGTGGCCGGTGGTTTTCGTCATCGACCCCAAGTTGCCGAAGGACGTGAACACCATCACGCTGTCGTACACCTTCTTTGAAGTGGGCGGCAAGGTGCCTGCGGCCCCGGCGGGTACGGTGGGCGTGAAGACAGTGCCTGTGTCGGCACCGTTGCCTTCTACACCTTCCACGCCTGCGAGGCAGGGCACGTGAGCGACCGCCCGTCACCCACGCAGCGCCCACTGTCGGTGGTGCAGACCTTCAAGGCGGTGGCCTGGTCATTTTTCGGCGTGCGGCGGGCGGCCGACTACGAGCGCGACGTGCAAAAGCTCAACCCGGTGCACGTCATCGTCGCCGGCGTGATTTCCGCGGCGCTGTTCGTGGGTGCCGTGCTGCTGTTGGTGCGCTGGGTGGTCAGCAGCGGCGTGGCCACCTGACGGGCGCGCGCCGGCACCCATTCATTCATTTCAAGTCTTCCGCATCGAGGAGCGAGATCAAGATGTCAGCCAGTACACCCGCGGGCACCACCCCGTACTACTTCATCCCAGCGCCTTCGCGCCACCCGGTGCTGGCCGCGTTTGGCCTCTTCCTGGTCATCCTGGGTGCTGCGCAGTGGATCAACGGCGCAGGCTGGGGCGCCTATGTGCTGCTCGCCGGTATGGTCGTCTGGCTGACAGTGCTCTTCCAGTGGTTCCAGCAGGCCATCGGCGAGAGCGAAAGCGGCTTGTATTCCGACCGCATCGACGTCTCTTTCCGCTGGAGCATGAGCTGGTTCATCTTCAGTGAAGTGATGTTTTTTGCGGCGTTCTTCGGTGCGCTTTATTGGGCCCGCATACACGCCATTCCGATGCTTGGCAACCTCGACCATCAGGTGCTGTGGCCCGACTTCAAATCGATCTGGCCAAGTGCAGGCGGTGGCATTACCGCCTCACCCGCCGGCACCGTGGAGCCGTTTGCGATCATGGGGCCGTGGCCGCTGCCGACGATCAACACCGCGTTGCTGCTGACCTCGGGTGTCACGCTCACCATCGCCCACCACGCGCTGCTGGCGGGTCGGCGCGGCAAGACCATCGCCTGGATGTGGATCACGGTGGTTCTCGGCGCCGCCTTCGTGTGCGTACAGGCTTATGAGTACATCCATGCCTACCGTGACCTGAATCTCAAGCTGACCTCCGGCATCTTCGGTTCCACGTTCTTCTTGCTCACCGGGTTTCACGGCTTCCATGTGTTCGTAGGCATGTTGATGCTGACCTTCATCACCCTGCGCTTGATGAAAGGCCACTTCACGCCAGAGCGCCACTTCGGTTTTGAAGGCGCTGCGTGGTACTGGCACTTTGTCGACGTGGTCTGGCTGGGTTTGTATTTCCTGGTCTACTGGCTGTAGGGCTGGCCCGCCAGCAACGAGTGCGTTTGTCGGCCCACCGTCATCACGCCGCTTCGAGCGGCGTGATTGTTCAGCGCATCGCAAGGCTCGGTGGTCGAGGCCGATGTGGGTCAGTCAGTTGACCGATCACGCGGTCAATCAGCTGGACATGGGCAGGCCGGCGGGCTTCACCCAACCCATGTACCAACTCAGCAGGATCAACAGGAACAAGGCCACCGACAGCGCGACGCGCAGTGCCAGCGCGCGCGCCATGTGTCGGCTGCGATCCTCGGCCCCGTCTTTGCCAGAGCGCGCACCCTTGCGCAACATGAATACACCGGCGCTGGCCAAGGCACCCAGCACGGCTAACAACAGGAGCACCATCACGGTTTTCATGCTGAAGGATTATCCGCGCGCACCACCCGGCCTGCAGGCGCGGCCGCAGGCCTGCTCTTGAAGGCGCAACGCTGGGTCGTGTTCGGCGCTGCGTTGCTGCTGTCCGTGGTCACGGCACGGCTGGGTTTGTGGCAACTGGACCGTGCAGCGCAAAAGACGGCTTTGCAGCAGTCGTTGAACGACCAGCGGCAGCGGCCCACACTGGCCCTGGCTAAGCTCGCCACGACGAGCGAGCAGGCCTCACTACAGGTTCACCGGGTGGTGGCGCTGCAGGGGCGCTGGTTGCAGGAGCACACGATTTACCTCGAAAACCGGCAGATGAACGGGCGCGTCGGCTTCTATGCCGTCACGCCGCTGAAGTTGACGGATGGCACCGCGGTGCTGGTGCAAAGAGGCTGGTTCGCACGCGACCTGCTGGACCGTCTGCGCATCGTGGCGCCGCCAGCGCCAGAAGGCCTGCAGTGGGTGCAGGGGCGTATTGCCCTGTCGCCATCACGCCTGTATGAATTCCACGGCGCAGGCGTTGGCGCCATCCGGCAGAATCTGTCGGTAGTGGACTTCGGACGCGAAACGGGGTTGCCCTTGCGGCCCATGATCGTCGTGCAAGAAGACGCCGAGGGCAGTGCTGCCGACGGGCTGCTGCGGCAGTGGGCGCCGCCTTCTCTTGGTGTCGACAAGAACCACGGTTACGCCTTTCAATGGTTCTCTCTCAGCGCCCTCAGCGCCGGCCTGTGGCTGTGGCTGCAGGTGCTGCAGCCAAGACGAAAACGTGCCGCGCAGAAAGCTGCGCAGGGCACCAGCACGACCTGAATCCATGACCATG
>JBBQMM010000390.1:0-4582 GCA_038328935.1 Burkholderiales bacterium | reverse complement strand
CGGCACGATGGACAGCGGCAGCGCCGTGGCCGCCCCCAGCGTGGCGCGCCAGTCACGCAAGAACAGCCACACCACCAGCACGGCCCGCGCCGCACCTTCCAGCAGCAAATACATGCTGCCGTGAAAGTTGTCGATCACCGGGTCCACGAAGTTGAAGGCCTCGGTGACCGTGATGTCGGGGTGAGCCGCCCGCAGCTTGACGAGCGCCGCGCGCACGCCGTCGGCCACGTCGGTCTCGCCGGCGCCGCGCGAGCGCACGATCTCGAAGCCGACCACGGGCTTGCCGTTCAACAGCGCGCCACTGCGCTGCTCGGCCACGGTGTCGCTGACGGAAGCCACCTGGTCCAGGCGCACCGTGCGCCCACCCGCCAGTGCGATTTCAAGGCGGCCCAGTTCGGCGGCGCTCGCCACGCTGGCCAGGGTGCGCACACTCTGCTCGATGCCACCCACGTCGGTGCGCCCGCCGGCTGCATCTTGCTGCACGGCGCGCAACTGGCGCGAAATATCGGCGGCGCTGACGTTCAGGGCCAGCAGCCGGTTGGGGTCGAGCTCGACGCGCAACTCGCGCGTGACACCGCCCACGCGCGCCACGCTGCCCACGCCGCGCACCGCCAGCATGGCCCGCGTGACCTCGTTGTCGACGAACCAGCTCAGCGCCTCGCCGTCCATGCGGCTGGAGGCCACGGTGTAGGTGAGGATGGGCGCGCCCGCCAGGTCGACCTTGGCGATGGTGGGGTCGCGCATGTCGGCAGGGAGGTCGGAGCGCACGCGCGACACCGCCGAACGCACATCGTCCAGCGCTTCCTGCGTGGCGCGCTCCAGGCGGAACTCCACCGTCACGCTCGCCACACCATCCTGCACCTTGGTGTAGATGTTCTTCACGCCCTGCAGCGAGGCCACCGCGTTTTCGATCTTGCGCGCGACCTCGGTCTCCATCTGCGCCGGCGCGGTGCCGGGCAGGCTGGCGGTGACGGAGATGGTGGGCAGGTCGATGTCGGGGAACTGCTGCACCTTCATGCTCGAAAAGCCCATCGCGCCGGCCAGCGTGAGCAACACGAAGAGCATCACCGCAGGAATGGGGTTGCGGATGCACCAGGCAGAAACGTTCACGCTCATCAGTCAAGCTCCGTGCTGCGCACTGCGGTATTCGCCTTGGGACGGCCGGGCGTGCTCATGGGTGATGGCGGAACGGGGCCGCGCGCTCAGCGGGCAACGGAAGCAGCCGGGGATGCAGCGGGGGCCGCAGCGGCCGGCGCGACCACGCGCACGGTGTCGCCGTCGGACAGGAAACCGGCGCCGATGGCAACCACGCGGGCGCTGGCGTCCAGGCCGCCGGTGATCGCGATGCGGTCGCCCATGCGCCGACCCACCTGAACCTTGGTCTGCGCCACACGGTCTGCAGCGCCCAGCGTGAAGACGTAGCTGAAGCCGTCGCGCAGCAAGACAGCCGACTGCGGCAGCGTCAGGGCGGCCGTGCTGCCCAGCAAGAACTCGCCGCGCGCGTACATGCCGGCCTTTGCAGCCCCAGCCGCGCCAGTCAGCAAGCCGCCCGAGTCCGCGCCTGGCGCGCCGTTGCCTGCTGCCGACTTCTCAGCCACCCGCCGCGCCGGCAGGGCGCCCAGCAAGTCGACATAGACCAGCGCGTTGCGGCTTTGTGGGTCAAGCGTGGGCGCCACCATGCGCACGCGGCCCGCTTGCGCCGCAGCGCCCACCGGCTGCACCTGCACCTGCTGGCCCGGCGCCAGGCGAGCGATGTCGGTGGCGGCGACTTCGGCGCGCCACTCCAGGCGGCCCTGGCGTATCAGCCTGAACAGCTCCGTGCCCGCCGAAACCACCGCGCCAACGGTGGCACTGCGGGACGAGATGATGCCGTTGTCCGGCGCCAGCACGCGGGCCTGCGCCAGCCGCAACTGCTGCACCTTCAGCATCGCGCGCTGCGCCTGCAGCCGCGACTGCGCGGTGCGCTCCAGCGTCAGCAGCTGGTTGATGGCCTGTGCCGACAAGACGCCTGTGGGCTGCAGGTCACGGGCGCGCTGTGCGTTGGCGGCGGCTTCAGCCAAGGTGGCTTCGGCCTCGGCCACCAGGGCTTCCGATTGCGCCAATTCGGCCTGCGGCAGGTCGGTGGCAAAGGTGGCGAGCAGCTGGCCACGGCGCACCACATCGCCGACGTTCACATGCACATCGGCCAGCCGCCAGCCGTTGCCCTCGGCGCCCACCACCGCCTCTTGCCAGGGGTGGATGGTGCCGCCTGCCTGCACCGACTGCGCCATGCTGCCGCGCTGCGGCTGGGTCAGGGTCACGCTCAACGAAGGGCGCGTCGCCGGGGCAGCGGCCGCCGCGCCTGGCTTGTCAGCCGCAGCGGCGGCGCAGGCAACTGCCAGCAACGCCGCGGTGGCGCCGCACCTGCGAAAGAGACGACGGCGGCCAGCACCGGCACAAAGTAGGAGGGTCATGCGAAAGCTGCGATTGGGATGCTCAACCCGCAAGTATCGCCCCCCGGGGGAAACCCAAGTGCGACGGGGCCAAGCGAGCCTGCCGCAACCGCGCCGCATCGAAGGCCTGGAGCCCCGAAGCGGACTTGCCAGGCGGCCGGGCGCACACGTCGCCGTTGCTCAGAGGGCCGTACCGGCGCGCGTTCGGCCGGCCGCGTAACGCGCCACCAGGCTCAACAACTCATCCTCGCCATAAGGCTTGCCCAGGTAGTGATCGGCCCCCAGCTCCGAGGCATGTTCGCGGTGCTTGTGGGCGATGCGCGAGGTGATCATCACCACCGGCAAATCGTGCAGACGCGCGTCTGCACGCACGTTGCGCAGCAGATCGAAGCCGTCCATGCGCGGCATCTCGATGTCGGACAGCAGCGCCACGGGACGTTCGCCGGCCAGCATTTCCAGCGCTTCCATGCCGTCTTTGGCGGTGACGACGCGATAGCCTTCGCGCACCAGCAGTCGTTCGGTAGCACGCCGCACGGTCAACGAGTCGTCGACCACCATCACCAGTGGCTGCGCTCGGGGCGCCGCGGTTGCGCCCGCCGCGTGTCCGCCCGCCGCCCACAGGGTGCCGGCCGTCCGCAGCTGCTCACCGTAGACAGCCGACAGCGCCACCGGGTTGTAGATCAAGGCCACCGCGCCCGACGGCAACAGTGTGACGCCGGCCAACCCGGGCACGCGCGCCAACTGCGGGCCGACATTCTTGACCACCACTTCCTGGTTACCCACCACTTCGTCGATGTGCACCGCCACCCGCTGCGCCGCGCTGCGCACCACGGCCAAGGTCTGCGTGCGGCCGTTGGCCGTGCTGCCGCGTGGACCGGCCTGCAGCAACGCCGCCAGCCAATAGAAAGGCAAGGCCTCGCCGTCCACGTCCAGGCTGCCCGTTCGATAGCCGGCCTCGACGTCGGCGCTGGGCACACGCCGGATGCCTTCGACCAGCGTTGAAGGCACGGCCACCACCATCGTGTCGCAGCGCAGCATGACGACCTGAGTCACCGCCGTGGTCAACGGCAGCAACAGCTTGAACCGCGTGCCCTTGCCGGCGCTGGTCTGCGTTTCGATGCGACCGCCCATGGCGGTGACCTCGGCGCGCACGACGTCCAGCCCGACACCACGGCCGGCCAGCTCGGTGACCACGTCGACCGTGCTGAACCCGGGCCTGAAGATGAGTTGCGACAGCTCGGCTTCGGTGGGCGCGGCACCGTCAGGGAGCAGCCGGCGTTCAATGGCACGCTGGCGGATGCGCTGCAGGTCCAGCCCGGCGCCGTCGTCGGCGATGTCCACCGCCACTTCGTTGCCTGACTGTGCCACCGCGATGGTCACCTGCCCCACCGCACTCTTGCCTGCCGCCAGGCGTTCCGCCTCTTGCTCCACACCGTGGGCCACGCAATTGCGCACCAAGTGTTCGAAGGGGCCGATCATACGTTCCAGCACACCCCGGTCGAGCTCGATGGCACCGCCCACGATGTCCAGGCGCACCTGTTTGCCGGCTTCTTTGGCGGCCTGCCGCACGGTGCGGTACAGGCGGTCGGCCGAGCTCTCGAATTCGACCATGCGGGTGCGCAGCAGGTCGTCCTGCAAGTCGCGTGTCAATCGCGATTGGGCCGCCAGCTGGTCTTCAGCCGACTGCAGCGTGCGTTGCAGTCCGCGCTGCAGCGTGGCCACGTCGTTCACCGATTCGGCCATGAACCGGGTCAATTCCTGCAGCCGGGTGAAGCGGTCCATCTCCAGCGGATCAAAGGCCTGCGCCGCGGCCTTGGCCGCTTCCAGACGTGAACTGATCTGCGACTCGGCCTGCACCTCGATGTCCCGCAACTGGCGGCGCATACGTTCCAGGCTCTCGCCCAGCTCACCCAGGCCGGACTGCAGCTGCTTGACATCGGCATCGATGCGCGAGCGGGTGATGGTCACCTCGCCAGCCTGATTCAGCAGCCGGTCCAGCAGGGCTGCGCGAACGCGAACCCCGGCGGGCCCGGTGGCGACCCGCTCTTCGCTGGAAGCCAGCGGCGCACTGCCCCGCTCGAAGCGTCTCCAGTCCACGCGCGTCTCAGACCCTTCCCTGGAACCGGACTCGGCCGCGCCGGCAACCGCAG
>JBBQMM010000389.1:0-4587 GCA_038328935.1 Burkholderiales bacterium | reverse complement strand
GATGGCCCGGCGTTGCTGGAGATTGTTCCTGCTGCGACGCAAGGAGCACGCTCCCAAAGTCGGTTGTTCGCCCCCACCTCACGCCTGCGGTTGCGCTGCGGGCCACGGTAAAACCGCTGCGGGGGCTGGCGGGAAGGCGGTCCCTCCAGTGGCTGCCGCGAGGCCTTTTCGGGTCGCTGACCCTGCTGTGGGCGCCTGTGTGGGGCGGGCTCTGACCGCCCGGTGGCGCTGTCGACAAGCTGAGACGCAGCGCCTGGAAGAAGCCTTCATCGCTTACCAGCAGTTGCAATTGCGGAAGTTGTAGCGGCCCCCAATGGGCGGGTTTTCGACGTGTGGCGGCCGCGGGGCGCTGGGTCGCTGGCCCCCGGCTGATCCGACGGGGCTTGATTGACCGCGGCGCCGCGCCAGCCCAGCCGGCTTGACACGTCAGCTGCTGCCTGGCGCACGGCGCGCGCTGGCAAGCCGCTCCAGTCGGCTGAAACGTGGTCCTGGTGGCCCAGCAGCGTGATCACCAGCGCTACCTCGCCCTCGTGGTCGAAGGCGGGGGCACTGAAGGCATTGACACCCGGTATCGGCCGCCCCACCGCGCGTGCCACCCCCTGCGCGCGCACCTCGGCCACCAGGGCGCGCAGTGCTTGCAGCTGTTCGGGGTGTGGCTTGAGCCGCCGCGCCGAAGAGGCGCCATCGCCTCCCAGGGGTTGCGCCTGCGTCTGCGTCAGCGCCTTGTGGATGCGCTCGGCCGGCAGTGCCGCAGCAAAGGCGCGGCCCGTGGCCGTGCCCAGGATGGACATCACGGTGCCAGCGCGCATCGACACGTGCAGCGGCTGCTGCGCCTCGATCATGCGCACGATGGTGGGGCCGAAGTTGCCCCATACCGCCAGTGCCACCGCCTGGCCGGTGGTGGCTGCCAGCTCTTGCGCCACGGGCCAGGCCACGCGCAGGGGCTCGAGCTGGTGCAGGCAGCTCAGGCCCAGTTGCAAAGCCGCTGGGCCCAGTGCGTAGCGGCCGCTGTCGGCTTCCTGCTCGATCAGGCCCAGCTTGCCGAAGCTCACCAGATAGGGGTGTGCGCGCGCGGCGGGCAGGGTGGCCAGCGCCGCCAGTTCTTTCAAGCTCAAGGGGCCCGTCGAGTTGGCCAGGGCCAGCAGCAGGCGGCCGCCGACTTCAATGGACTGCACGGCGCGCTGACCCTTGCTGGCCGGCGCGCGCGCGACTGGCACTTCAGGCTGGCGCGCGGCGCGGCGTGGGAGTGTTGGGGTGGGCATGGAGCGCCAAGTTTGCCGTATGCAAACGCGTTTGCCAAGCTTGCCAAGCCCGCGCAGCTGTTTCACAATCGCAAACGGGTTTGTCAGAAGTGACCCACGCACAACACCGAAGGGCGCCGCACCGTCGAGCCCAGGCCGCGCAGCACGCCATTGATCAGGAATCCGCCACATGAGCACGCCAAAGAAATTCGCTTCCCAAGCCGACCTGGAAGAGAAACAAGTCAGCTTCACCAGGCTATCGGATCACGCCTACGCCTACACCGCAGAAGGCGACCCCAACACCGGCATCATCATCGGTGACGACGCGGTGCTGGTGGCCGACACGCAGGCCACGCCGGCGATGGCGGCCGACGTCATCCGCCGCATCCGCGAGGTCACCGACAAACCCATCAAGTACGTCGTGCTGACGCACTACCACGCAGTCCGGGTGCTGGGCGCCAGCGCCTATCAGCCGCAGCAGATCCTGGCCAGCCAGGACACCTACGACCTCATCGTCGAGCGCGGTGAAGCCGACAAGGCCAGCGAGATCGGCCGCTTTCCGCGCCTGTTCCGCAACGTCGAGACCGTGCCTGCCGGCATGACCTGGCCGACCATCACCTTCCAGGGCAAGATGACGCTGTGGCTGGGCAAGCTGGAAGTGCAGCTGCTGCAGCTGGGCCGCGGCCACACCAAGGGCGACACCGTGGTGTGGCTGCCGCAAGACCGTGTGCTGCTGTCGGGCGATCTGGTGGAGTTCGACGCCACGCCCTATGCCGGCGATGCTTACTTCAAGGACTGGCCGCAGACGCTGACCCACCTGGCGGCGCTGAAGCCGCTGTCGCTGGTGCCCGGCCGCGGGCCGGCACTGGTGGGCGAAGCGCAGGTGGCGCAGGGGCTGGAGTCCACGCGGGCCTTCGTCTCCGACCTGTACGCCAGCGTGCAGGCCGGCGCCGCCGCCGGCAAAGACCTGAAGGCGGTCTATCGCGACACCTATGCGGCGTTGAAGCCCGCCTACGGCCAGTGGGTCATCTTCGACCACTGCATGCCCTTTGACGTGACGCGTGCCTACGACGAAGCCACGCAGCACGCCGACCCGCGCATCTGGACCGCCGAGCGCGACCGGCAGATGTGGGCAGCGCTGGAAAACTGAAACCGCGAGCACGTGCACATGGTTAATGCTGCCGATCTCGCTGCCGACCTGACGGCTGACCTGACGGCCAAATTCGCCGCCACCGGCGAGTGCGCGGCGCTGGGCTACGGCACCGACGGCCGCACCATCCAGATCCACGAATACCCCTACCGGCGCAGCCCCGATCAAGACGCGCCGGTGCCTGCACATCACGCCGTGGTGGTGGTCGGTGCCGGCCCGGTGGGCCTGAGCCTGGCCATCGACCTGGCGCAACGCGGCCAGCGTGTGCTGGTGCTGGACAACGACTGCAAGCTGTCGGTGGGCTCGCGCGCCATCTGTTTCGCCAAGCGCACGCTGGAGATCTGGGACCGCCTGGGCGTGGGCGACGCCATGTGCGCCAAGGGCGTGCAATGGAACGTCGGCAAGGTGTTTTTCGGCGACCAGCGCCTGTACCAGTTCGACCTGCTGCCCGAGCCCGGCCATCAGCGGCCGGCCTTCATCAACCTGCAGCAGTATTACGCCGAAGCCTATCTGGCGGTGAAGGCAGCCGAGCTGCCTAACATCGAAATACGGTGGTGCAATGCCGTGGTCGCGGTGGATCAAGACGATGGCGGTGTGCGGCTGGGCGTGGACACCCCCGACGGCCGCTACACCGTGGCTGCCGACTACGTGGCGGCGTGCGACGGTTCGCGCTCGCCACTGCGTGCCCTGCTGGGCCAGGAGAGCAAGGGCCAAGTCTTTCGCGACCGTTTCCTGATTGCCGACGTGCGCATGCAGGCCGACTTCCCGGCCGAGCGCTGGTTCTGGTTCGACCCGCCGTTTCACCGCAACCAGAGCGTGCTGCTGCACCGGCAGCCCGACGGTGTGTGGCGCATCGACTTCCAGCTCGGCTGGGACGCCGACCCCGGAGAAGAAAAGAAGCCCGAGCGCATCAAGCCGCGCGTGGACGCGATGATGAAACAGGCACTGGGCCGCGAAGTGGTCTATGAGCTGGACTGGGCCAGCGTCTACACCTTCGCCTGCCTGCGCATGGACCGCTTTCGCCACGGTCGCGTGCTGTTTGCGGGCGACTCGGCGCACGGCGTGTCGCCCTTCGGCGCGCGGGGGGCCAATTCTGGCGTGCAGGACGCCGAGAACCTGGCCTGGAAACTGGTGGCCGTGCTGCAGGGCCAGGCGCCCGATGCCTTGCTGGACAGCTACGACAGCGAGCGCGTGGCCGCGGCCGACGAGAACCTGCTGAACTCCACGCGCGCCACCGACTTCATCACGCCCAAGAGCGACATCAGCCGTCTGTTCCGCGACGCTGTGCTGCAGCTGTCCAAGCGGCACGGTTTCGCGCGCACGCTGGTCAACAGCGGGCGCCTGTCGGTGCCGGCCACGCTGCACGCCTCGCCGTTGAACACGCCCGATGTCGACACCTTCGAAGGTCGCATGGGGCCTGGTGCGCCCGCGGTGGACGCGCCGGTGCAGCAGCGCGACGGCAGCGCCGGCTGGTTGCTGCGACACCTGGGCCCCGGCTTCACGTTGCTGCAGGCGCAAGGCGGGCCTGCGGCAGCGCAGGGGGCTGCGTTGCCGGTGCTGACGAAAGTGCTGGTACAGGCGCCGGCGCTGGAAGGAGTGCCGATCCAGACCGTGACCGTGGCGCTGCAGGGCTCCACGGCCGATGCGCAGCGCGGCGCCGATCTCGTCGACGCCGAGGGCCTGGTGGCCCGGCGCTACGACCTGCGCCCCGGCACTGCGGTGTTGCTGCGCCCCGATCAACATGTCTGCGCACGCTGGCGCCAGCCCACGGTGCAGGCGGTGCACCACGCAGTACGCCGCGCGCTTGCGCTGGCCTGAAAGGCACCCGCGATGGACCTGGTGACAGAACCCAACCTGTCGGCGCCCGATGATTTCTACGAGGCGCTGATCGACGCCCACAAGAACCTCAGCAGTGAGCAAAGCCATGCGATGAACGCGCGGCTGGTGCTGCTGCTGGCCAACCACATCGGCGAGTTGCCGGTGCTGGCGCAGGCGCTGCGCATCGCGCGCGGCAAACCGCTGCCGGCCGAGTCGACCTCGGTGGCCGGCCGCGCTGCCATCACGCCGGTGGCTCCGAGCCACGCCGCCTGAATTTCCTGTTCAACCCCTGCCACCTGAGGACCCCCTGAAATGACGATGAAGCGCAAGACCTTTCTTTCCCTGCTCGGCGCGGGCGCCCTGGCGCTGGCCGCTGGC
>JBBQMM010000388.1:0-4612 GCA_038328935.1 Burkholderiales bacterium | reverse complement strand
GCCCGCACCTGGTTCCTGCGCATGCAGGCAGCGGCGGCACGGTCCAATTTCACCGGCAGTCTGGTGGTCAGTTCGGGTGGCGTGGCCAGCAGTTCGCGCGTGACGCACTATGCGGTGGACGGTCAGGTCTACGAGATGCTGGAGGCCATGGACGGGCGCGCGCATCGCGTGCTGCGGCACAACGACGTCGTGCATATGCTGTGGCCGCAGACCCAGGTGGCCGTGATCGAAAAGCGCGAGATGCTGGGTGCCTGGTCGACCACGCCGCTGGCGGTCGATGCCTTCGCGCTGGAGAACTACGAACTGCGCCGCGAAGGCGTCGCCCGTGTGGCGGGCCGCGAAGCCGTGGTGCTGTGGCTGCAACCGCGTGATGCGCTGCGCTATGCGCAGCGGTTCTGGGCCGACCGCGATACCGCGCTGATGCTGCGCGCCGACGTGTTGGCATCGGCAGCACCCATCACCGGTTCGGCCTTCAGCAGCACGCCAGCTTCAGGACCACCGCAGTCGCAACCGGCCGCAATCACGTGGCAGGTGCTGGAGTCGACGGCCTTTTCGGCGCTGGAACTGGGCGTGCCTGCAAGGCCGCAGGCCGTGCTGCAGGCCATGCAACCGCCAGCCGGCTATCGCGTCACCCGGCCCCAGCAGCAGGTGACCACGCTGGATGCGCAAGGCTGGGCGCTGGTGCGGCCGGTCAAGGGCTTCAGGCTGGCCGGCAGCGTGCTGCGGGGCATCGAGAACGCAGGCAAACGCAGCCCGGTGCTGCATGCGGTGTTCACGGATGGCCTGGCGCTGGTGTCGCTGTTTGTCGAAAGTTACGATGAACAGCTTCATCGCAGTGAATCCCACAACCAGCAAGGTGCCACTTCCAGTCTGTCGCAGCGCCGCGGCGAACACTGGTTTACCGTCGTTGGCGGTGTGCCTCCGGCGACTCTGCAGTTGTTTGCGGCCGCGATGGACAAACGCAGCCCTTGAAGGCGTGCGGCCTTGCGAGTCGCGCGTTCGCCCCCACTTGAGCTTCTGGCGGGGGCACGCTGGGTCGAAGCAGGTCGCGTCTGCCGTGCCGGCCGCCGGAATCCTTGACTCCCGCTCCACCACGCTGTGCCATGCCGACGCTGAAGCGGCGCGTCTGGCGTTTGTCCTGTTCCCATTTGCAACCCTGGCCTGTGACATGAAGACTCCCATCAAGAATGTGTTCCTGAACTGGACCAGCAGCGCTGCGCTGGGTCTTGCAACACTGGTGCCCTTGGCTGGCGTGGCGCCGCAGGCTGTGCAGGCCCAGGCCGTGGCGCTCCCCGACTTCACCGAGCTGGTTGAACGGGTGGGCCCGTCGGTGGTCAACATCCGCACCACCGAGCGGCGCGCCAGCAGTGGTGCGCAGGGGGGCGGTGACACTCAGCAAGGCATCGAAGAACTGTTCCGGCGCTTCGGCATCCCGATCCCGCGCCCCGACCAGAGGCCGGATCCACGCCGCGGCCCGCGCGAGGGCGATGACGAGCCCCAGCAGCGCGGTGTCGGGTCGGGCTTCATCCTCAGCGCTGACGGTTTCATCATGACCAACGCCCATGTGGTGGACGGCGCCGATGAGGTGATCGTCACGCTCACCGACAGGCGCGAATTCAAGGCCCGCATCGTCGGCCTCGACAAGCGCACCGATGTGGCGGTGGTGAAGGTGGACGCTACCGGGTTGCCGTTCGTGAAGATCGGCGACGTGAGCCGTTTGAAGGTGGGAGAGTGGGTGATGGCCATTGGCTCGCCGTTCGGGCTGGACAACTCCGTCACGGCCGGCATCGTCAGCGCCAAGCAGCGCGACACGGGCGATTACCTGCCCTTCATCCAGACCGACGTCGCCATCAACCCCGGCAATTCAGGCGGTCCGCTGATCAATCTTCGCGGGGAAGTGGTGGGCATCAACTCGCAGATTTACAGCCGCTCCGGCGGCTTCATGGGCATCAGCTTTGCCATTCCCATCGACGAAGCCACGCGTGTGGCCGATCAGCTGCGTGTCAACGGGCGCGTCATCCGCGGACGCATTGGTGTGAGCATCGCGCCGGTGACCAAGGAAGTGGCCGAGTCCATCGACCTGGGAGCGCCGCGCGGCGCGCTGGTGCAGGCGGTCGAAAAAGACCAGGCGGCCGACAAGGGCGGCGTTGAGCCTGGGGACATCATCCTGCGCGTGGACGGCAAGCCCGTGGACAAGTCGTCCGACCTGCCGCGTCTGGTGGGCGGCATCAAGCCTGGCGCCAAGGTCGCCTTGCAGGTGTTCCGCCGCGGCACCACCAAAGACCTGAATGTCGTCGTCGGTGAGTTCGAAGCCGACCGGCCGGCTCGTCGTGTGATGGGCGAACCCGGTGTGGTCACTCCTCCCGCTGCCGTCAAAAGCGCGCTTGGTCTGTCGGTGTCGGACCTCACCGATGCGCAGAAGAAGGAGCTGCGCGTGCGGGGTGGCGCGCGTGTCGACGCCGTCGAAGGCGCGGCTGCTCGAGCGGGCCTGCGTGAGGGCGACATCATCCTGGCAATGAACAACGTCGATATCCTGGACAGCAAGCAGTTCCAGGCTGCCTCGGGCAAGCTCGACAAGGGCAAAGCGGCCACCGTGATGGTGCGTCGGGGCGAGTGGGTGAACTACATCGTCATCAAGCCTGGCAAGTGATCGGCGGCCTGGGCTGGTCCCCCAAGGTCGGCCCGGCGGCCGCAGACGCCGGCAGGGGTGACAGGCAAAGCACTTGCTGGTCGAGCGTCATGCAGGGTCTTTTCGTATAGCGAAACACCAATACGACGCGTCACATGATGAAATGTGGCGATCTCGCCGCCGCAAGTTAGTGGTCTTTCACTTCGCAGCGCTGCAATGTTTGATTACTCACCTGGCGGTCTAGAATCAACTCTGGGTCGATTGGTTTTACCCTCTCGACACCACCGTAGAGCCGCTGAATCTGTGGTGCCAAACTGACTAAGCCGATCAACAGAGGGATGTTGACAAACTGTGCATAACTTTCTCCTGTCTGATCCCTGCAACGGCCGGAAATCAAGCAATGGCGCGGGTTTCCGGCCGGCGCTTTTGGATAGAATGAATGCCCAACAAGCAGTTGCCAAACGTTCTGTTGGAAGGCGCGTCACGCATTTGGACGCGCCTTTTTTTTGGTCCTTGCTGAAGTCTGCGGTGCTTGTCCCGCACGACTCAGGACCGCGCGCAAAGGGGCCTGCAAGGCCTTGATCCAGCCCTGGTTTGTAGTTCTCATTTGCCGCCCTTTTCCGCCGCCCTTTATCGCCGCCCTTGTTCGCCGCCCTTGTTCGCAAAGCGCAGCACCTGACAGCTGCCGTCCCCTAGACGCGCTCCCCTCTGCATGAACCACATCCGAAACTTCTCCATCATTGCCCACATCGACCACGGCAAGAGCACGTTGGCCGACCGCATCATTCAAAGGTGCGGTGGCCTCTCCGACCGCGAGATGGAAGCCCAGGTGCTCGACTCGATGGACATCGAGCGTGAGCGCGGCATCACCATCAAGGCGCAGACGGCAGCGCTGAGCTACACCGCGCGTGACGGCAAGGTCTACAACCTGAACCTGATCGACACGCCGGGGCATGTCGACTTCTCATATGAAGTGAGCCGGTCGCTCAGTGCCTGCGAAGGCGCGCTGCTGGTGGTGGACGCGTCGCAGGGCGTTGAAGCGCAGACCGTCGCCAACTGCTACACCGCGCTGGAGCTGGGCGTGGAAGTGGTGCCGGTACTGAACAAGATGGACTTGCCGAACGCGGACCCCGAGAACGCCAAGATCGAAATCGAGGACGTGATCGGCATCGATGCCGACAACGCCATTCCTTGCTCGGCCAAGACCGGCATGGGGCTGGACGAGATTCTGGAAGCCGTCATCACCCGCATGCCGGCGCCGCGTGGCAACCCCGATGGACCGCCGCGCGCGATGATCGTCGACAGCTGGTTCGACAACTACGTGGGCGTGGCGATGCTGGTGCGCGTGGTCGACGGCAGCCTGAGCAAAGGCGAGCGCATCCGCATGATGGCCACCAACACGGTGTACGGCATCGAGAGCATGGGCGTGTTCTCGCCCAAGAGCACGCCGCGTGACAGCTTGAAAGCCGGTGAGGTGGGCTTCATCATCTGCGGCATCAAAGAGTTGCAGGCGGCCAAGGTCGGCGACACGCTGACGCTCGAAAAGAAGTTGCCCAACAACGCCGGCCCGGCCAAGGAGGCCCTGCCGGGCTTCAAGGAAATCCAGCCCCAGGTGTTTGCCGGGCTCTACCCGATCGAGGCGAGCGAGTACGACCAGCTGCGCGACGCGCTTGAAAAGCTCAAGCTCAACGACAGCAGCCTGCGCTACGAGCCCGAGGTCAGCCAGGCGCTGGGCTTCGGGTTTCGTTGCGGTTTTCTCGGCCTGCTGCACATGGAGATCGTGCAGGAACGGCTGGAGCGCGAGTTCGACCAGGACCTCATCACCACCGCGCCCAGCGTGGTGTACGAGGTCGAGTTGAACGACGGCACGGTGATCAAAGTCGAGAACCCGAGCAAGATGCCCGACCTGGGCCGGATCCGCGAGATCCGGGAACCGATAGTCACCGTGCACCTGTACATGCCTCAGGACAGCGTGGGTCCGGT
>JBBQMM010000387.1:0-4618 GCA_038328935.1 Burkholderiales bacterium | reverse complement strand
CTGATCGTGGCCACACCGCTGGTGGGGCTGTTGTTCGGGCTCTCGGCTCCCGCCCTGTGGGCCCTGCTGATGGGTCTGCTGCTGGGCACGCCCATCCTCAGCCTGCTGGGCGGTTTGGGTGCAGCGCTGACGCTGGGCTTGCGCAGCGGTGGCATGTTGTTGATCTTGATCGTGTTGCCGTTGGCCACTCCCGCGTTAATCTTCGGCTCAGGTGCAGTGGGTACGGTAGAAGCCGGCCTGTCGGCAGCGGGGCACTTCTCGCTGTTGGGCGCCCTGTTGATCGTTACCGCGCTGGGCGCGCCGCTCGCCACCGCAGCGGCGCTCCGCATTTCAACCGAATGAAACCTCTGCCAGCTTTGCATCTGCCGCCGTGAAAGCCCCTGTCCTGCGCCTCTTTGCCTTTGCCTCGCCAGCCCGGCTGTACCGTCTGGCGGGCTGGCTGGTGCCGCTGTGCTGGCTGGCTGCGCTGGTGCTGGCGGGGGTGGGGCTGTACATGGGGTTCTTCGTCGCTCCCACCGATGCGACGCAAGGCGAGGTCTATCGCATCATCTTCATCCATGTGCCGGCGGCCTGGATGTCGATGCTGCTGTACCTGGTAATGGCCTTCTGGGCCGGCATCGGCTGGGCCTTCAACGCCCGCGCGGCGTCGATGCTGGCACAGTCGATTGCACCCACCGGGGCGATGTTCACGTTTCTTGCGCTGTGGACGGGCGCTTTCTGGGGCAAGCCCACCTGGGGCACGTATTGGGTATGGGACGCCCGGCTGACGACAGAGTTGATCCTGCTCTTCCTGTACCTGGGCTACATCGCGCTGGTCAATGCCATCGACGACAGGCGGCGCGCCGACCAGGCCGGCGCGCTGCTGGCGCTGGTGGGCAGCGTGAACGTGCCCATCATCTACTTTTCGGTGAAGTGGTGGAACACGCTGCACCAGGGCGCCTCGGTGAGCCTGACCATGGCACCCAAGATGGCCAGCACCATGCTGACGGCCATGCTGCTGATGTCGCTGGCCTGCTGGGCCTACGCCTTTGCGGTCGTCTTCATGCGCACGCGGGCGCACATCCTTGAACGCGAAAGCCACACCACTTGGGTGGCCGAACTGGTGCAGGCGAAAATCAAAGCATGAACTGGAACAGCGCCGCCGATTTCTTTGCCATGGGCGGCCATGGCTACTTCGTCTGGATGTCCTATGGTGCAGCGGCTTTGCTGATGGCGGCCGAGCCGCTGTTGGCGCGTGCCCGCCACCGCCAGGCGATGCGGGTGGCTGCGCAGCAGTCGGATAACGAATCTGGGGGTGAATCATGAAACCGCGTCACAAACGACTGGCCATTCTCGGTGGCGTGCTCAGCGCCGTAGGCGTGGGGGTGGCTCTGGTGCTGAACGCTTTTCAGAGCAACATGGTGTTTTTCTACTCGCCCACCCAGGTGGCGGCCAAGGAAGCGCCCAGCGCGCGTGCCTTTCGCATCGGCGGGCTGGTGGAAACGGGGTCCGTGAAGGTCGACGGCACGCTGGTCCAGTTCGTCATCACCGACACCGCCAAGACGGTGCCGGTGCGCTTTCAGGGCATCCTGCCCGACCTGTTCATGGAAGGCAAAGGCGTGGTCGCGCAGGGCCAGCTGCAGGACGGCGTGTTCGTGGCGCGCGAAGTGCTGGCCAAGCACGACGAGAACTACATGCCGCCCGAGGCCGCTGAAGCGCTGAAGAGAGCGCAGGCCGGCGGCGGCGGCCAGATGGCGCAATCCACATCACAGTCGACTTCTCCGTCGAGCTCCCAGTCGCCTTATCAGCAAGCTCCCCAGTCAACCCCCAAGGAAGGCGGCAAATGATTCCAGAAATTGGTCATTTCGTGCTCTGGCTGGCGCTGGGCGTTTCGCTCGTGCTCAGCGTCGTGCCCATGGTGGGCGCGCAAACCGGCCGCGCCGACCTGATGGCCGTGGGCCGACCTGCCAGTGCGCTGCTGTTTGTGCTGGTGTTGGTGTCCTTCCTGTGCCTGGCGGCCGCCTTCGTGCAGCACGACTTTTCGGTGCAGTACGTGGCCTCCAATTCCAACAGCGAACTGCCGCTGCAGTTCCGCATCGCCGCCGTGTGGGGCGGTCACGAAGGCTCCATGCTGCTGTGGCTGTTGATGCAGTGCGGCTGGACCCTGGCCGTGGCGCGTTTCAGCCAGCGCCTGCCGCTGCCGGTGCTGGCGCGCATCCTGGCCGTGATGGGCTGGCTGACGGTGGGCTTCTTGCTGTTCACGCTCGTCACGTCCAACCCCTTCGACCGCCTGTCACCCATTCCTGCCGACGGCCGTGACCTGAACCCGCTGCTGCAAGACCCGGGCATGATCTTTCACCCGCCCATGCTGTACATGGGCTACGTGGGCTTCTCGGTGGCTTTCGCCTTTGCGGTGGCGGCGCTCATCGGTGGCAACCTGGACGCCACCTGGGCGCGCTGGACCCGCCCCTGGACCACCGCGGCGTGGATCTTCCTGACCCTGGGCATCGCACTGGGCAGCTGGTGGGCCTACTACGAGCTGGGCTGGGGCGGCTGGTGGTTCTGGGACCCGGTGGAAAATGCCTCCTTCATGCCATGGCTCGTGGGCACGGCACTCATCCATTCGCTGGCGGTGACGGAAAAGCGCGGTGCCTTCAAGTCATGGACGGTGCTGCTGGCGATCATGGCGTTTTCGCTCTCGCTGATGGGCACCTTCCTCGTGCGCTCGGGGGTGCTCACCTCGGTGCACGCCTTCGCCACCGACCCGCGCCGCGGCCTCTTCATCCTTGCTTTTCTGGCCATCGTCATCGGCGCTTCGCTGGCGCTGTATGCTTGGCGGGCACCGAAGATCGGGCTCGGCGGCCGCTTTGAACTGGTCTCGCGCGAAACCTTTCTTTTGGCCAACAACGTGTTGCTGCTGGTGGCCACCGCTGCCGTCATGCTGGGCACGCTGTATCCGCTCATCCTGGACGCGCTGGGCCTGGGCAAGATTTCGGTCGGCATGCCCTACTTCGATGCCGTATTCGTGCCGTTGATGGTGCCGCTGATCTTTTTGATGGCCCTGGGTCCGCTGGCGCGCTGGCGCAAGGCCGAGCTGCCCGATCTGGCCCGGCGCCTGCGCTGGGCCGCCGCCGCCGCTGTCGTGGCCACGCTGCTGACGGAGTGGTTGCAGGGCGACTTCACCTGGATGGCCACGCTGGGCCTGCTGATGACGTTCTGGATCGTGTCGGCCGTGGTTACCGACCTGTGGGAGCGCCTGCGCCCGGCCGGCGGCCTGAAGCTGCCGCTGATGCACCGCGTGCGCCAATTGCCGCGTGCCATGCTGGGCATGACGCTGGCCCACCTGGGCATCGCGGTGTTCATCTTCGGCGTCACGATGGTGAAGAGTTTCGAGGTCGAGCGCGACGTCAAGATGGACATCGGCGAAACCACCGAGGCCGGCGGCTTCACGTTCACGTTCCAGGGCGTGCGACAGGTCGAGGGGCCCAACTACGAAGCCGCCCAGGGGTTGGTGGTGGTCAGTCGCAACGGCCGCGAGGTGGCGCAGCTGAAGCCCGAGAAGCGCATGTACCGCGTGCAGCAGAACCCGATGACCGAGGCCGCCATCCGCTCCACACTGCTCGGCGATCAATACGTGTCGCTGGGCCAGTCCACCGGCGGCACGGCCTGGGTCGTGCGCATTTACTACAAGCCCTTCGTGACCTGGATCTGGGGTGGCTGTGTGCTGATGGCGCTGGGCGGCGCGCTGGCCGCCAGTGACCGCCGGTACCGCACCGTGCGTCAGTCGCAACTCTCGGGCGACGCGGGGACGGCTGCCGCATGAAGCGCTGGCGGTTCATCACGCCGCTGGCGCTTTTCGTGGTGCTGCTCGGGTTTCTGGGTGTGGGACTGAACCTGAAGCCGCGCGAGGTGCCTTCGCCGCTGATCGGCAAGCCGGCGCCGGCCTTTGCGCTGCCCCGCCTGGACAACCCCGAAGCCTCGCTGGCGCAGCAGGACATGGCGGGCAAGGTGTGGGTGCTCAATGTGTGGGCTTCGTGGTGCACGCCCTGCCTGGAAGAGCACCCGCTGTGGGTGGACTTTGCGCGCCGCAACCCCACGCCGCTGGTGGGCCTGAACTACAAGGACGGCCGCAAGGAAGCCCAGTCCTGGCTGGCCCGCCATGGCAACCCTTACGCCACCACGGTGCAAGACACCAAGGGCCTGGTGGGCATCGACTATGGCGTCTATGGTGTGCCCGAGACCTTCGTCATCGACAAACAGGGTGTCATCCGTTTCAAGCACATCGGGCCTTTGACGCCCCACGTGCTGCGTGAACGCATCGAGCCCTTGCTGAAGCAGCTCAATGCCTGATCACCCATTTCTTTCTCGCTCTGGATCCACCCACCCCGGCCTGCAACGCTTGCTGCGCAGCGCCATGGGTGCCCTGTTGCTCTGCGCTGCCGTGGCCGTGCAGGCCAAGGAGGCGCCCGCCGCCGCAGAAGACCCGGCGCTGGAAAAGCGAACCCTCGCGATTGCCGCTGAACTGCGCTGCCTGGTCTGCCAGAACCAGACCATCGCCGATTCCGACGCCGGCCTGGCGGTGGACTTGCGCAACCAGGTGCGTGAGATGCTGCGCCAAGGCAAGAGCGAAAAAGAGATC
>JBBQMM010000386.1:0-4626 GCA_038328935.1 Burkholderiales bacterium | reverse complement strand
CCTGCGCGAAGGCCATGCCGAGCGTGATGCCCACGTCTTCCACGGTGTGGTGGCCGTCGATGTGCAGGTCGCCATGCGCTTCGATCTCGAGGTCGATCAGGCCGTGGCGGGCGATCTGGTCGAGCATGTGGTCGAAAAAGCCGATGCCGGTGGACAGGCTCGCCGCACCGGTGCCGTCCAGGTTGACTTGCACACGGATCTGCGTCTCTTTGGTGTTGCGCTCGACGTTGGCGGTGCGCGCGACCGTGCTGTTCGGGGGCTGGTTCACAGGCTGGCTTTCAGTGCCGCAATCATGGCGTCATTCTCTTCGGGTGTGCCCACCGTCAGCCGCAGGCAGTTGGCCAGCAGCGGGTGCAGGCCGGCGATGTGCTTGACGAGCACGCCGCGGGCCTTCATGCCTTCGAACGCCGACTTTGAATCAGGCACGCGCACGAGGATCATGTTGGCGTCGCTGGAAAATGTCTGCACGCGCTGCACAGCCTGCAGCTGCCCTAGCAGCCGGGCGCGCTCGTCGCACAGCAGCCGGGCCTGGCGCTGGTATTCATCGGCATGGTCGAGCGCAAACAGCGTGGCCTCGGCGTTCAGCACACTGATGTTGTAGGGCGGGCGAACCTTGTCGATCTCGTCGATCAGGGCTGCATGGCCGCACAGGTAGCCCAGCCGCACGCCCGCCAACCCGAATTTGGACAGCGTGCGCATCACCAGCACGTGTTCGTGCGCGGCCATGCGCTGCAGCCAGGTGCGTGAAGAGAACGGCTGGTAGGCCTCGTCGAACACCACCAGGCCTTGTTGCCGGCCGATGGCGGCCACGATGCGGTCGATGATGGCGTCGTCGAACAGGTTGGCCGTGGGGTTGTTGGGGTAGGCGATGTAGGTCAGCGCGGGACGCTGTGTTTCGATGGCGGCCAACATGGCGGCCTCGTCCAGTTCGAAAGCCGGCGTCAGCGGCACACCGACAAACTTCAGGCCACGCAGTTGCGCCGACATGGCGTACATCACGAAGCCCGGCAGCGGCGCCAGCATGGTGGCGCCGGGCACGTCGCAGGCCACTGACAGGATGTCGATCAGTTCGTCGGAGCCGTTGCCCAGGATCAGCTTGCAGCCGGAAGGCAGTTGCACATGGCGCGACAGCGCGGCCACCACGTCGGCCGTGCTCTGCACCGGGTAGCGGTTGATGGCCACGCGGCCCAGGCGTTGACCCAGTTCAAGCTGCAGTTCGGGCGGCAGGCGGAAGGGGTTTTCCATCGCGTCCAGCTTGATCAGCCCGCGGCTGTCCTGGATGGCGTAGGCGTGCATGGACTTCACGTCCTGGCGGATGGTGCGTGAGATGCGCTGTTGCAGGGTGCTCATGCGGGGCTGTCCAGGATGTCGGGGCCGACTGTGAAGGGGTTGACGATGCGCAAGCCATCGATCAACTGGCCGTGCTGCAGATCTTCGGTCAAAAGGCATTTGCAGCCCTGCTGCAGGGCTGCAGCCACCATCAGCGCGTCCCAGTAGCTCAGGCCGAAGCGGCTCTCCACTGCCCAGGCGGTTTCCACGGTGGCATGGTCAACCACCCAGGGTTGCCAACGCTGGTAACGGCGCACCTCTGCCCGCGCGTCACCGGCAGGCATGGCGGGCCGCAGCTTGCGCGTGGCGTTGACGTAGAACTCGTGCATCACTTGCGTACTCACGCGGCCACAGCGGCGCTGCCACAGCACACGCAGCCAGTCCCGCGCCAGCCGCTGCTTGTTTGCATTCGCGCCGTCTTCGCTGTAGAGCAAGACGTTGGTGTCAACGAAAACGATCAAGTCGCTCGGCATAGGTCTGGTCACGGGTGGGATAGGGCGTGCCGTCACTGCTGAAGTGGGTCTCGCGCAGCAGCCATTCGTTCATCGCCCGCTCATACGCGTCGTCGTGCCGCATTTTTTCGGCCAGCATTTCGCCCACCAGCCTCGACACGCTGGTGTTGCGGCGCGCAGCTTCCATACGCGCCCAGTCGGCGACCTGGTCTTCCATGGTGACGGTGACGTTTTTCATGATGGCCTGTCGAAGAAGAGAACCTGAATGGACGACAAGATTGTCGGAACACGATCTTCGTGCAACACGAACTTCGTGTCAATCACTTGTAGGCTCCAACTTCAACAGCATCTTGTGCTCGCCATCGTCAATCTCACCGGTGTAAGCGAAACCTAACTTCTCGTAGAAGGGCCCGGCGTGGCCGGGCAGGTCCACGTGCGAGAGCCCGATCTCGGCCACGCCCCAGCGCTGCGCTTCTTCCAGCACCCAGGCCATGGCCAGGCGGCCCAGCCCGCGGCGCTGGTGTTGGGCGTCGACAAAGATGCGCCACACGTACAGCTGAGAGGCCGGCTTTTTTGCATCGCCCCGCGCATCGAACAGCAGCATCATGCCCACCGGCTCGTCGCCGTCGAACATCGCCCAGGCGCTGCCCAGCGGCTCGTAGGCCACCTGCGCCAGCGACCTCTCGACGGGGGAGACGAAGCGGCGCTGGCCCGGCGCCACCTGCAACTTGAGCACGGCGTCCAGGTTCTCCGCGCCCACCTTGCGCACGCTGAACTGCAGCGGCGCTCGCGCCGGCACGGCCCGCCCGTGCAGCCGCAACTCGGCCGCGCGCGCGTGCGCCGGCAGACCTTCGCCGTAGGCCAGCGTGGCCGCTATCGGGCCCAGCACCTGAGCGCCGGCTTCGCTGACCTCGATCAGGCTGCTGCGTTTGACGAAGTCGTACACCCCCAGCGGCGAAGAAAAGCGCGCCGTGCCCGAGGTGGGCAGCACATGGTTGGGCCCGGCGCAATAGTCGCCCAGGCTCTCGCTGGTGAAAGCGCCCATGAAGATGGCGCCGGCATGGCGCAGCAGCGGCTCCCACTGGCCGGGCTCACGCGCACTGATTTCCAGGTGCTCGGGCGCCACGCGGTTGCTGATGTCGCAGGCCTCTTGCATGCTGCGCGTGTGGATCAGCGCACCGCGCCCCTGCAGGCTGGCGCGTATCACTTCATGCCGCGGCATGCCCGGCAGCAGGCGGTCGATGGCCTGCTGCACGGCTTCGATGTAAGCCGCATCGGGGCACAGCAGAATGCTCTGCGCCAGTTCGTCGTGTTCGGCCTGGCTGAAGAGGTCCATCGCCACCCAGTCGGGCGGCGTGCTGCCGTCGGCCAGCACCAAAATTTCACTCGGCCCGGCGATCATGTCGATGCCGACCTGGCCGAAGACGCGGCGCTTGGCGCTCGCCACATAGGCGTTGCCGGGGCCGGTGATCTTGTCCACCCGCGGCACGCTGGCGGTGCCGTAAGCCAGCGCCGCCACGGCCTGCGCACCACCGATGGTGAACACGCGGTGCACGCCCGCCAGGTGCGCGGCAGCCAGCACCAGCGCGTTGCGTTCACCACCGGGCGTGGGCACCACCATCACGATCTCGCCCACCCTCGCCACCTGCGCCGGAATGGCGTTCATCAGCACGCTGCTGGGGTAGGCCGCCTTGCCGCCGGGCACGTAGATGCCTACGCGATCCAGCGGCGTCACCTTCTGGCCCAGCAGCGAGCCTTCGGCGTCGCGGTATTGCCAGCTGCGGCTGCTATGTTCCAGCTGGCGCTGGTGGTAGCTGCGCACGCGCTCGGCCGCGGCTTGCAGCGCGCTGCGCTGGTGGGGCGGCAGGCCTTCATAGGCGGCTTGCAGTTCAACCTGCGCGACCTGCAGTGCGGCCATGCTGCTGGCCTGCAGGCCGTCAAAACGCGCTGTCAGCTCCAGCAACGCGACGTCGCCGCGCACGCGCACGTCGGCAATGATCTCGGCCACGCGGGCTTCAATGGCACTGTCGGTTTCGGCCGACCAGTGCTGCAGGCGCTGGAATTCGGCTTCGAAGTCGGGCTGCGTCGTCGCCAGGCGGCGCAGCGCTACTCGCGCCGTCATGCGGCCCCCTGCCCAGCGGCCACCGCTTGCTCGAAAGCGTCGATCAATTGCCGCAGCGGTTCGCGTTTGAGCTTCAGCGCGGCCGGGTTGACCACCAAACGCGAGCTGATGTCCATGATGCGCTCCACCTCCACCAGGTGGTTCGCCTTCAGCGTGCTGCCGCTCGACACCAGGTCGACGATGGCATCGGCCATGCCGGTCAGTGGCGCCAGTTCCATCGAACCGTAGAGCTTGATGATGTCCACGTGCACGCCCTTGTTGGCAAAGTGCTGGCGCGCGATGTGGGTGAACTTGGTGGCCACGCGGATGCGCGAGCCCTGGCGCACGGCGCTGGCGTAGTCGAAGTCTTCGCGCGTGGCCACGCTCATGCGGCAGCGGGCAATCTGCAGGTCCAGCGGGCGGTACAGGCCCACGGCGCCGCCGTCGCCGCCTTCGCTGGCGCTGTGCTCGAGCAGCACGTCCAGGCCCGCCACACCCAGGTCGGCGCCGCCGTGCTGCACATAGGTGGGCACGTCGGAAGCGCGCACCAGCACCACGCGCACGTCGGGCCGGGTGGTGCCGATGATGAGCTTGCGGCTCTTTTCGGGGTCTTCCAGCACCTCGATGCCTGCCGCTCGCAGCAGCGGCAGCGAGTCGTCGAAGATGCGGCCCTTGGACAATGCGAGCGTGATCATGGCTGTGCTCATGGTTCGAGCCCCGGGGCCACACCGCAACAGGTCCACT
>JBBQMM010000385.1:0-4629 GCA_038328935.1 Burkholderiales bacterium | reverse complement strand
CCACAAGGGAAGCTTCCGAGCGCTGTTGGACGCGTCGCAGGTGGACAACATCGTCGACTGCAAGCCTGTCGAGGTCTGCGACTGCGGCGCGCCCGTGCAGGTGCTGGCCGACGAGCCCGTGCGCCACCAGGTGTTCGACGTGCCGCCGGTCAAGGCACAGGTCAACGAGTACCGGCGATACTCGGGGCGCTGCCTGGGCTGCGGCAAGGCGCATCGGGCGGCTTTGCCCGCCGACGTGCCGAGTGGGCAGATCGGCCCGCGCGCCAACATTCCCCTCATCGAGCCGCAAGTGCGCTTCACGGAACTCCCGCAGGCGCGCGGCTTTGCGGTGTTCATACTTGATTCCTCAGACCAGGTTCGAGACAACGAAGGCCGCATCTGCGGCAAGGTTTGGGACGACGAAGTGCACGGTCGCGCCAACCTCGACTTGCCCTTCATTGAAGACGTCTTGCGACGACTCATTCCAGGCAAGTGGCCCGCCGGCAGCCGCACCGAAATCTTTCTGGCCGGCCATTCCTCGGGCGGCTACATGGCAGGGCGAGTCGCCAGCCGATTCGCAGACCTCGTCTCGGCTTTGCTCCGGTTGCCGGTGGCGACCCTGACCGTTGGTTCCGCGATTACACGCCTCGAACCGGTGACCGCGTCAATGTGTACGGTGCGGCCTTTGAACGGGAGTCGCGCCGCCAGACCGTCGAGCCCGGCGCATGCGATGAGGCCAGCCATTCCAATGAAAGACCATGGAATGGCGCATCCAGCGCACCGAAGCCTGCATCCCGCCAGTTCCACCACGGGCAAGACGGCATCAATGATCGATCTTTTGTCGTCAAGGTCCGCACTCAGTTGCTTGTTCGCGGATACCCGGAAGCTGCGCCCTTCACGCTGGACGGTCTACCACGAAGCGCCGATTTACACTACCGGATGGACGATTACAACGAACCGATCCTCGCCTTCTTCGACTCCCGCCTGCGTTGACTTTCAGCCCATGCTCGAACTCAGGCCCAGCTGCGAACACTGCAACACAGCGTTGCCGCCCCATTCGATGGAGGCACGGATCTGCACCTACGAATGCACTTTCTGTGCGCCCTGCGTGGAATCAGTTTTACTCAATGTGTGCCCAAACTGTGCGGGTGGCTTTGTGCCCAGACCCGTACGGCCGTCGCGCAACTGGAAAGGCAACAACTGCCTGGGCGCAGACCCGGCCTCCGAAACCGTCAGGCATCGCCCGGTCGACAGGGCAGCGCACGAAAGGCTGATCGCATCACTGGGTGGCTTGCCACCAGAAGCCCGCTGAGGGTTACCCCAGCCGCCGGCTGCGATGACGCCTGAGCCGGGTTCGGCGGCCACTGCAAGCCCACCATCCCGAGCTTGCTGCTCGGATACCATGCCTGCGCATGGATCCCTCTCGCCACGAGGCTGCGGCGCAGCGCGACGCCGCAGCGAAGCTCGGCACGGCAGCGCAGTGGCTTGGTCTGAACCGGCCGACGCTGGCGCTGCTGGCGGTCATCGGCTGCCTGGGCCTGAGCGAGGAGATCTGGGCCAGCTACCTGTCGCTGCACCTGGCCGATCGCGCAGGCTCGCTGGCACAGGCGGCGGGCTTCATCGGGCTGATCGCGTTCGCACAGAACATCCTTGAAGGCTGCGGCTACATCGTCGGCGGCACACTGGCCCACCGGCTGGGGCCGCGGCTGGCGCTGATGGCCTCGGCGCTGCCCCCGGCGATCGGCTTCACGCTGATCCTCGTTCACCCCTCGCCCTGGTCCATCGTCATCGGCGCGGTGCTGATGACGAGCTGGGAGCCGCTGTCGCTGCCGGCCACCTTCGACGTGGTGGGCCAGGAAGTGCCGAAGAACCGGCGCACGGTGGCCTTCGCGCTGCAGAGCATGCAGAAGCGGCTGCCGAAGGTGATCGGCCCGGTGATCGGTGCGGCCCTCTTCGTGACCCTGGGCTACTGGGCCAACGTGGTGCTGGCGCTCAGCCTGCTGGCAGTGGCGGTGCTGCTGCAGTGGACGATGATGAGCCGCCTGCGGCCGAAGGCGGCGCCGACGGCGGTGCCGCTGGCGACTCTGCTGCGCCAGATGCCGCCTGAGTTGCGGGTGCTGCTCAGCGCCGAGATCCTCATCCGCTGGGGCGAGTGGTTCGTGCGCGCCTTTGCCGGCTTGTACGTCTACGGCCTGCTCACCGGCGAGCACGGCTGGGCTGCCGCGCCGGCCGCGGCGATGGTCGGCACGCTGGTGGCCATCGGCAACCTCACGGCGCTGGCCACCTATATCCCGGTGGCGAAGTGGGTAGACCGCGCGCCCTCGGCCAAGCCCTTCATCGGCCTGACCTTCCTGCTCTTCGCACTGTTCCCCATCTGCCTGGTGCTGCTGCCACGCGCCGCGCTGTGGGCCGGGCTGCCCGTGATGACGGGCCTGGTCGCCACCTATGTGCTCAACGGGCTGCGCGAGCTGGGCGAGCCCGCGCGCAAGGCGCTCATCACGGGTGGCTTCGCGCCCGAGGTGCGCGCGCGCGCCGTCGGCCTGTACTGGGGGCTGCGCTCGTTCGCCTTCTGCCCGGCACCGCTGCTGGCGGCCTGGCTGTGGAGCAGTGTCGGGCCGGAGACGACCTTCCTCATCGGGGGCGCCATCGGTCTGGCCGGCACCGCGTGGTACGCGCTGGCCGGCAGGCGCTAACGTTCCAGATTCACAGCGTTCCGCTCAGGATCTCGGCCAGCTGCGCATCGGTCAGCGTGTGGCCGAAGTAGTCGCGGTAGAACTGGCGTGTCTCGTCAGCCAGGTTCAGCGCGGCGAAGCGCTGCGGATGGAAGGTCTTGGCCGCCCACAGCACCGTGAGTGGCTGTTCGGCAGTGCGGTTGCTCCAGGTGTGCGCGCCCACCGGCGCCAGGTGCAGTTGGCCGCTGCGCACGGCCTTCAGCGTGGCGAATCTGCTGTCGCTGCGTACGCGCTGCAGAGCTTCCACCGAGCTCAGGATCAGCAGGTCCGGGTTCCAAAGCAGCAGCTGCTCCATCGTGAAAGTGCGCGACTCGGCCTTGCGGCTGTCGTCGCTGACGCTGATGCCGCCGGCGGCAGGAATCCACCACTCGGCAATCAACCGCGGCTGCGACATCGTCTCGGGCTGCAGGTACAGCACACGCGGCCGCTGCTCGGGCGCCACCCCGCGCAGCGCGGCCTGCACGCGCGCCAGCGTGCCGTCGAACCAGTTCACGTAGCGCTGCGCCACCTCGGGCTTGCCGAACACCTGGCCCAGCAGCGTCATGCAGGCCTTCACGTCCTCGGGCTCACGCCAGGCCAGGAAGACCACCGGGATGCCGAGCGCGGCCAGCCGGTCGACGCTCTCGCGGTGCATCGTCAGCACGAGGTCGGGACGGCCCGCCAGCAAGGCTTCGACATTGGGCTCGCGGCTGGGTTGCTGCATGCTCGGCTGGCCGGCCAGCTGCGGCGCGAACACGGTCTGGTATTTCCAGTGCGGGCGCGCGAAGTCGGCCAGGCCGTTGACCAGGCGCCGGCCCTCGCCCAGCGTGAAGACGAAGCTGTGGATCACCGGCAGTGAGCCGAGCGCGACGATGCGTTCGACGCGCCCGGGCAGCGCCACGCGGCGCCCGGCCATGTCGGTGACCGAGCGTGCCGGCTCAGCGGCGTGGCTGGGCTGAACCGATGACGTCAGCAAAGTCAGCAGCGACAGCAGGATCGTGCGGCGTGGGGTCATGAGCGGTATCTCCTTGACGGGAATCGAGCACGGGAACACACACCCACTGGCCTCGCGCAGGACCGCGAGCCACCGGGATCAGATCGACCGGAGTCTGGTACAGGCGCGACAGCTCGGTGGCCGTCAGCAGCTGCGTGGCCGGTGCCGGGCCGCGCAACCGGCCCTGCTGCAGCAAGGCCACTTCGGCCTGCAGCGCGAAGGCGTGCTCGGGCAGGTGCGTGGACAGCACGATGGCGTAGCCGTCGCCGGCCAGCGACCGCAAGGCCTGCAGCACCTGTACCTGATGCCCGAGATCGAGGCCGGTACAGGGTTCGTCCATCACCAGCAACGGTGCCTGCTGCGTCAGCGCACGCGCCAGCAGCACGAGTTGGCGTTCGCCGCCGCTGAGCTGGTTGAACAGGCGTGTCTCGAGGTGACCGATCTGCAGCCGCACCAGTGCTTCGCGGGCGATGCGGTGGTCGGCGGCGTCGGGGTCGGCCATGAAGCGCAGGTGCGCGCTGCGGCCCATCAGCACGACGTCGAAGACGCTGAAGGGAAAGGCGCCGGCACTGCTTTGCGGCACGTAGGCCATCTGGCGTGCGCGCTGGTTGGGGTTCAGCTCGCGCAGGTCGCGCCCACCCACACGCACGGCGCCCGCGGCCGGCGTCTCCAGGCCCAGCAGGCAGCGCAGCAACGTCGTCTTGCCGCAGCCGTTGGGCCCCAACAGGCACAGCGTGCCACCGCGCTGCAGCGTGAAGGAGATGTCCTGCAGCAGCGACGGTGCGCCGGCATGGCTGAAGTGCAGGCCTTGAACCTGCAGCATCACGACCAACGCTGCCGCGTGCGGATCAGCACCGCGGCGAACAAGGGCGCCCCGATCAGCGCAGTGAGGATGCCCAGCGGAATCTCGCTGCCGCCGAAGCCGCGCGCCACGTTGTCCACCGC
>JBBQMM010000384.1:0-4631 GCA_038328935.1 Burkholderiales bacterium | reverse complement strand
GAAAGCCGCGCCGCTGCTGGCTGCGCCGGGGTCCACCAGCGCCGGGTTGGTGCCGCCCACGTGGTCGGCCACGGCCACCGCAGCGCCGCTGCTCGCCGTGGTGCGGTGGCTGAGCACGCCCACCAGGCTGCCGGTGCTGCCGCTGCGCTGTGAAGCCACCGTGCTGCTGACCACCCGAACGTGGTAGCTGCCCGTTGCCAGGCTGGGGAAGCTGTAGCCGCCGCCAGCGGCCGTGGTGGTGCTGCTGACGTAGACGCCGCTGCTGTTGTAAAGCTCCACGGTGGCGCCGCCGACGCCACTGCCGCTGGACGCCGCCAGGCTGCGGCCGGCGCCGCCGCCGTAATTCACATCTTCGAACACCGTGCCGCTCAGCCTCACGCCCAGCATCGCGTTGGCGCCGAATTCCGAAGTGTTGTTGCTGGTGTCGGTGGCCGTGCCGGTGATCTGCGTGCTGCCGTTGCTGACGCCGGTCACGCCGGTGAGCGTGCCGCTGAAGTTGCCGCTGGCGTCTGCTGTCAGCGTGCCCAGGTAGGTCTGGCCCTGGCCGGCGCTGCTGCTGGCGTCGGCGGCGAAGACTTCCACCCGCGCCGTGGCAAAGGCGCTCTGGCCGGCTGCGTTGCCCACGTAGCCGGCCACGCTGAGATTGGTGCCCGAGATGACGGCGCTGGTGAACACGGGGCTGTCCATCGACAGGTTGGAGGTGCCGGCGGTCTTGGCGCCGTCGTTGGCCGCCGTCAGGCCGTCGGCCTTCAGGTCGATGCCCAGGCCGGTGTTGCCGTAGATCGAATTGCCCAGCACGGCATTGCCGGTGTTGGCGCCGTTGGCGATGGACACGCCGCGCGCACCGTTGCCGCGGATGATGTTGCCGGCGCCGACCGCCGTGCCGCCGATGGTGCTGCCGCTGCTGGCCACCAGCACGCCGCTGGCGCCGTTGGCGATGGCACCGCTGGCGGCTGCGTTGCTGCCGATGTAGTTGCCGCGCACGGTGGCGCTGCCACCGCTGATCGAGACCCCGTTCTGCGTGTTGCCGCTGATGACGTTGCGCGTGCTGCTGCTCAGGCCGCCGATGGTGGCGCTGCCGCCGGCAATCAGCACACCGTTCAGCGCGTTCGCCGCGGCCGCGCTGCCGGCCGCACTGGTGCCGATGTAGTTGCCCTCGACCACCAGGCCAGTGGCCGAGGCGGTGCTGATGCCGTGGCCCAGGAAGCGGTTGACGACCAGCCCGCGCACGGTGCTGCCGGCGCCGTTCAGCGTCAGCCCGTTGGTCAGGGCGCCGGCACCCGTGCCGTTGAGTTCGATGACCGGCGCCGCCACCCAGCCGGGTTGCAGCTGGCCGTCGATGACGAGCGGGTTGCTCAGCGTGGGCAGCGCGCTGGTGGGCGCGATGGTGGCGACGCCGCCGCTGAAATAGTTCAGCGTGCTGCGCAGCCCGGCGGCGCCGCTGCCATTCGCGATCATGAAGACCAGGTGCTCGATGGCAGCCGTGCGCGCGGCCACCGCCAGTGACGCATCGCCGGCCAGTGTGTCGGCATTGGTCATCGCCTGGCGCAGGCTGCCCTGGCCGCTGTTGTTGGTGTTGACGACGGTGTCGAAGTTGAAGCCGAGATTCACGCCGGCCAGGCTGACGCTGGCCGTGGTGACCGGTGACACCGCGTGCGCGGTGCCCACCAGCCCCGCGCTGAAGACGAAGGTGCTGGTGTTGAAGGTGGTGCCGCCGGCACCGTTGCCCGGGTCCACCGTGGCAGGGTTGGTGCCGCCCACCCCGTCGGTGACGTCGCTGAGAGTGCCCGCAGCGCCGGTGGTGGCGGCGCGGTAGGTCATCACGCCCACCAGGCTGCCGACGCTGCCGCTGCGCTGCGAGGCCACGGTGCTGCTGACCACGCGCACGTGGTAGCCGGTGCTGGCGGACAGCCCGTCGAAGTTGTAGGCGCCGCCGCCGGCCGTGGTGGCAAAGGTGATGAAGGCGCCGGCGCCGCTGTAGAGCTCCACGCGCGCGCCGTTCAGGCCCACGCCGCTGGCGCCGGCCAGGCTGCGCCCGGCGCCGCCGCCATAGTTCACGTCCTCGAACACCGTGCCGCTGATGCGCAGCGTGGCCAGCACGTTGGGCGCGTACTCCGAGGTGTCGCTCATCAGCGCGTAGCCCAGGTTGCTCTTGATGGCGGTGGCGCTGATCGAAACCCCCGGCGTCACGCTGACGTTCAGGGTGGTGGTGAAGCTGGCGTTGCCGCTGCCGTCGGTGGCCACGTTGGCGAACCCCAGGTAGACCTGGCCGCCGCCACGCGCCGTGGCGTGCGGGCTGCTGGACGAGAAAAACTCGATGCGGTAGTAGCCGTTGGCGTTGCTGTTCAGCGTGCCCTGGATCTCCAACTGGCCGGTCAACACGGTGGCTCGCGTCAGCACCGGGTAGTTCTGCAGACCGTTACCGCCGGCGTCGCCATCGCCGACGTCGTTGTTGGTGAAGTAGGGGGCGGTGCCGAGCTGGTTGTTGTCGGTGGCGTTCAGCAGGTCGATGTCGACGTTGCCGGTGGCGGCCTGGCCGGTGCGCGACGTGACGGTGCCGTTGCCGTAGATCAGGTTGCGCGTGATGGCCACGCCGCTGGCGCCGTTCCTCACGGTGATGCCGGCACCGTAGTTGCCGGTGACGATGTTGGCTTCGAAGCGCGCCGAGGTGGCGCCGGAGGCCGCGGCCACCGCGTGGTACTGCACCGGCGCCGCACTGGCCGAGCCCCGGCCGCCGCCGGTGATGGTGTTGTTGATGACGACCTCGCCCGAGCCGGCCTGGGTGCTGAGCAGCAGGGCCTGCGTGCTGACGTTGACGACCAGGTTGCGGCTGACTGTCCAGCCTGTGCTCCGCCGCAGGTCGATGCCATCGGCGTTGACGTCGGCCAGGCCGATCTCGCGCACCTCGTTGTTCTGCACCGTCCAGCCCGTGCTGACGCCGGCGAGTGTCGACAGGGCTGCGCGGTCGGTGTAGGCGATGTAGTTGTTCTGCACCGTGACGCCGCTGCCGCCGTTGGCGACCAGGCCGTAGACGTTGCGCAGGGCCGCGCCGGGGTCGGCACCCAGCGCGTCGGTGCCGAGCAGGTTGCCTTCGATCAGCGTGTTCGACGTGCCGCTGTTGACGACGATGCCGCTACCGGACGCGCCACGCACGCCATAGATCGCCAGGCCGCGCACGGTGACGTTGGCCGCGGCAATCGTCAACGCCGCGGTGGTGCTGCCGTTGCCTATCAGTTCCACCTCGGGCCGTGCCACCTGCGACAGCACCAGCGCGTCGGCGCCCACGGTGCCGCCCACGCCCACCAGCCCGGGGTTGCTGTCGCTGATGTTGCTGGTCTGCGTGCCGCCGTCCACGACAAGCGGCGCGCTGATGGTGGGCAGGTTGCTGCCCAGGGTGATCGAGGCGCGGCCGTTGACGCCCACGGTGCCGGTGAAGCCGCTGGCCGTGGTGGCGATGTTGAACAGGATGTGTTCAATGCCCGCGGTGCGGCCGGCCACCGCCAGGCTGGCGTCGCCGGTCAGCGTGTTGGCGTTGGTAATGACTTGGCGCAGGCTGCCGTAGCCGGCGTCCGCGGTGTTGACGACGGTGTCGAAGTTGAAGCCGAAGTCCAGGCCGCTGATGTTGGCGCTGGCCACCGTCACCGTCGTGACGCTCTGCGCCGTGCCGCTGATGCCGGCGTTGTAGACGAAGGTGCCAGTGTTGAAGGTGGCGCCAGTGCCTGCAGCTGTAGCTGACCCTGCAGACGGGTTGGTGCCGCCCACCGCATTGGTCACCGCCACGGGCGCGCCCGAACTGGCGTCGGTGCGGAAGGTCTGCACGCCGATGAGGCTGGCTGACGAGCCGGTGCGCGTGGACAGCACCGCGCCTTCGACCACCCGCACGTGATAGTTCGACTGGCCATTGACGGCGAAGCTGTAGCTGCCGCCTGCAGCCGTGGTGGTGGTGCTGTACAGCGAACCGGTGCTGTCGTAGAGCTCCACGGTTGCGCCCGCAATGCCCACGCCGCTGGATGCGGCGCGGGACCGCCCCGGGCCGCCGCCGTAGTGGATGTCTTCAAAGACCGTGCCGGAGACGGTGTACGCGGGGGCAGGCTTGAAAGGCACGGCCACGGCGGCCCACTGTTTGGACGATGTATGTGCCCAGCCGATGGCGGTGCTGGCGGCACCGGGCTTGATGTCGGTGACGAAGCGGATGTCGCTACCGCCTGTTCCGGTGTTGGTGTTGTAGAGACTGGACTGTCCGACGTTGGCGGTGGCATGGTCGGAATTCCCGGAGGCGGCCAGCGCGCCAATGACCCATTCGCCGGTGGCGCTCGACGCGGTGACAGACGGCGTGGTTGATTGGGCAGCGGCGCTGGCAGCCGTGCCGATAGGCGCGGTCTGGTCGACGCCCGAGAGATTCAGCGCCATCGCCGCGAGGTTTTCGCTACCGCTCAGGGTGACCACTACGTTGGCGGTGCCCACAGGGGGGGCGATCAGGTACCACAAGGTGGCGCGCGTGTTGGTAGAGATGCGGTCTGCTGCCTTCGTCAACGCGGTGCCGCCGTAGGTGACGGTGTTGACCGTGCGGGCGTCGTCTTGGTGCCCGGTGGTCACCACCAGCGCGCGGTGGTTGCCGCTGGGCACCGTGT
>JBBQMM010000383.1:0-4636 GCA_038328935.1 Burkholderiales bacterium | reverse complement strand
CTGGCGGCTGGTGCCGATGCGCTGCGTGCTGGCAGGCGCTGAGCAGGCTTGAACCTAGAAACCGCAGTTGACCGCTTGCCCCCCTCTGGATAAGCCGCGTGGATGCTGAGACTCAAGGCCACGACGTACTTCACCTCTTGGGTGAGACCGCTACGCACCCGATCAAGCCATGCTGGACCTCGCTGGCAGCGTTGCGAATTCGCGCGATGCCACAGGGCATCGCTGTGGTTCGCGCCTTGCCATCGCGGCCCATCATGGCCCGCTCGGGCGCGTCCAACTGCGGTTTCCAGGTTGAACCGGGCTTGGCCCGGGTGGAGGTTGAAGCGGCGGTTGAGGCGGCGGTTGAGGCGGAACTGTACTTCGGCCAGGTAGCCGTACTGGGCGAACTTGATCGGGTCATACGTTCCAGATCAGGTGAGCCGAATGGCGCCACTGGAAACTGCAGAAGTCATCTTGCGGACACCGGGATGTCATTCGGCCGTGAAATCATACGCCCGTCCGAAGACCAAACGTCGTCTTCCAGTCTGATCCGAGGGGAACCATCGTGAAACACCGCCATCTGCTTGCCGCCGGGCTGTTCGCCCTTGCCGGCTTCATCAGCGCCCAGGCCGCCACTGTCACCGTGCTGCCCGACGGCGGGTGGAATGTCTTCGACGTGTCCGACGTTGGCTCCAGTGCCGGCGACCTGAACTGGTACGACGTCAACGATGGCAGCGCGCTCGGCTTCAGCTTCAGCATCGGCGACGGCCAGGTGGGTACCCTGACTGTGGTGGACGCGGTGTTCTCCGGCGACGTGTTCAGCGTCAGCGCCAACGGCACGCTGCTGGGCACCACCTCAGCGGCTGTCAATTCCTTCCCGGCCGGGAGCAACGTCGGCTACGACTTCGACCTGGCGCTGGCGGACATCAACTACAGCCGCGGCATCTTCAAACTGGGCGCAGGCATCTACACGGTGACGGGTTCGCTGTTGAGCAGCGCGCTCGACGAATTGGGCGCCCCGCTCAATGCCACTGCCGGTGGTCTGAAGCTGGAGGTGTCCGCGGTGCCCGAACCGTCGACGCTTGCCGTCGTGCTGGCCGGCCTGGGCCTTGCCGGCGCATACACCCGCCGTCGCGCGCACTCAGCCTGACTCACTGAATTCCGGAGACTCCACACCATGTCCAAGACCAAGCTCGCCATCCGCGCCGTCGCGCTCGCGGCCTGCACCCTCGCCACCGCCGTCGCCACGCAGGCGGCGACCGTCAACCTCAAGGTCGTCGGCTTCAACGACTATCACGGTACCCTCGAAACACCGGGGACCTTCAGCCAGAACCTGGCCACCGGCAACGTCGCCAGGCCGGTTGGCGGCGCCGAATACATGGCAGCCTACATCGCCCGCATGAAGCAGGCCAACCCGAACACCATTGTCGTCGGCGCTGGTGACTTCATCGGCGCCACGCCGCTGATATCGGCGCTCTTCTTTGACGAGCCGGCGGTCGAGACCCTGAACGCCATGGGCGTCGACTTCGCAGCGGTCGGCAACCACGAATTCGACAAGGGCAAGGACGAGTTGCGCCGCCTGCAGAACGGCGGCTGCAAGGTGCCAGCCGATCCCAACAGCTGCAAGGGCTTCGGCTCGGGCTCGGGTTTCGTGCCGGCGCCAGGCACCTTCTCGGGTGCCAAGTTCAAGTGGCTGTCGGCCAACGTGATCGATAACACCACCGGCCGCACGCTGCTGCCGGCCTTCGGCGTGAAGACGGTGGGCGGCGTACGCGTCGCCTTCATCGGCATGACGCTCAAGGGCACGCCCCTCATCGTCACGCCCACGGGCGTTGCCGGCCTCACCTTCAATGGCGAGGCGGCCACCGTCAACGCGCTGGTGCCCAAGCTGCGCGCGCAGGGCATCGAGGCGATCGTCGTGCTGGTGCACCAGGGCGGCTTCCAGAACCGCGTCACCGGCGATGCCACCACCACCGGCTTCATCACCAACGACATCAATGGCTGCAACGGCAATCTGCGCAACACCAACGGCACCGACTCGGACCTGCGCGCCATCGTCAAACAGCTCGACAACGCCGTTGATCTGGTGATCAGTGGCCACACGCATGCCGCCTACAACTGCTCGGCCAACACGATCGACGTGACGCAGGCCAACGCGGCGACGCCGCGTTCGACCGGCATCCCGAACAAGGTCGGGCGGCTGATCCCGGTGACCAGCTCGAGCGCCTTCGGTCGCGTCCTGACCGAGGTGGACCTCCAGCTCGACACCATCACGCGCGACGTGGTACCCGGCTCGGTGAGCCCGACGAACCGCCTCGTCGACCGCACCGATGCGGCGATCAACGCGGCCATCACGGCCGACCCGACGGTGAAGAACATCGTCTCGGCTTACAGCACCGCCGTGTCACCGCTTGCCAATCAGGTCATCGCGACGATTACAGCGCCGATGCCGAACACCGCCAACGCGGCTGGCGAGATGCCGGCTGGTGACCTGATCGCCGACGCGCAACTGCTGGCCACGCAGCCGGCGGCTGTTGGCGGCGCGCAGTTCGCGTTCATGAACGCAGGCGGTGTCCGCAACCCCGGTTTCACGCAGGGCGCGGTGTATCCCTACGACCTGACCTACGGCAATACGTTCCAGGTGCAGCCCTTCGGCAACAGCCTGGTGACGATGACGCTGACGGCGCAGCAGATCAAGAACGTGCTGGAACAACAGTTCGCCAACTGCCTGGGCCAGGGCGGTGCCAACCGCATCATGCAGATCAGCAACGGTTTCGCGTACACCTGGGACAACAGCGGCGGTTGCGGCACGCGCATCGGGTCGGTCACCTTCACGCCGACCGACCTGGTGGCCAATCCGGCCAGTCCGGCGATCACTGGCCCGGCGGTCCAGATCGTCGTCAATGGCGTCGTGCAGGCCGTGGGCCCGTTCCGCGTCACGGTCAACAACTTCATGGCCACAGGCGGCGACAACTTCTCTACCTTCATCGGCGGCGTGAATGTGTTGGGCGGTGCGCAGGACATCGACGCGCTGACTGCCTTCCTGGCGTCGTTCAAGGCGCCAGCCGCGCCCTACGATCCGACCAACCTGGCACTTTCCAAGCCGCGCATCACGCGTCTCAATTGACCTCGCGGCGATCCTGGATAACCGCCGCCCTGGTCGGGGCGGCGGTCATTTCCATTCCGGCTCATGCCCAGGTGCCATCGTGGAGCCTGGAGGCGCAGCGCCGGCTGATGGCCGGCGGCGCTGGCGACGTGGCGCGCGACCTGCGCGAGCGGCAGCGCCTGGTCGATGAGGGCGAGTCTGCCTTGTCGGCTGGCGACGCCATCGCCGCGCAACAGGCGTTCGACCGCGCGGCGCTGATGGTGCACTCACCCGATGTCGAGATGGGTCTCGTGCGCACCTACATGCAGTCAGGCCACTACCGGCGCGCGCTGGCCTTTGGCGCGCACACGGCCGGCGCGCATCGCAATGTGCCGGCGGGCGCGGCGCTTTACAGCTGGCTGCTGCACATCGGGGGACAAGGCGTGGTCGCGCGCCGCTACCTTGACGACGCACTCGCCGCAGCGCCCGAGGACGCGGCGCTCAAGCGGGTGCGCGAGTTGATCGGGAAGCCACAAGCGCAACCTGACGGCGTGCTGTTGATGCCACCGCTGCAGGCGGCGCCCTACGCGTGGCCGGCGGCCCCGGCCCAGGCGACGCCGGCAATGGCCGAAACTGCCGTGGTCGGTTCGGCGCTGCTGCTCAGCGACGGCAGCGTCGCGGTGGCGCCAGCGTCCAGTGTGCGCGATCTGCGTGAGGTCTGGCTGCGCAACGGCATGGGGCAGACGGTAGCCGCTGCCGTGGTCGCGGCCGATGCCGACGCGACGCTGGTGCTGCTGCGGCTCGCATCGGCCATGCCAACCGTGCCGTCGATGCGCACCGCGCTGCGTGAACCCTATGCCGGCAGCCCGGCCTACATGATCGAGTACGTCGCCGGCACCGGTACGGCGGCCGCCTGGCCACTGTTGCAGCAAGGCTTCTTCGGCCGCGCCCTGGCGGCGCCGGGCGACCGGCTGCTGGGCATTGACGTCGTCCCGGGACCGCGCGGGGGCCCGGTCTTCGACGCTCAGGGACGACTCGCCGGCCTCGCCGTGCCGGGCGCCGACGGGCGCGACCGGCTCGTGGCCATCGATGCGGTGCTGCGCATGGTCGCACTCACGCCGGCACCGGGTACAGAGGTACCGGCCGCCGTCGCGCGCATGCCACTCGACGAGCTCTACGAACAGGGCCTTCGCGTGTCGCTGCAGATGCTCGGGATCCGGCGCTGACGCACGGTTGACGAGCCGCGTCGGCGGGGCCGACTGCGGTGGCGCACAGCCTTCAGGCTGGAGCCAGCATGACCGCTGCATGGACCACACTCGTCAACCAACAGTTGCGCCTGGCCGCACGTCCGGCGGGCCAGCGCACGGCCGACAACTGGCAGTCACCACCGGGCCGGTGGCCGAGCCGGGCGACGGCGGGCTGTCTTTTGGCGTGATGAGCGGGCATGATTGAAAGACTCATGAGAAACAGAACTTCCAAGTCGTTGATTTGCCGGCATTGCACCCTCACTTGCAGTGCGCATGCCGGCCTGCAAGCCGGCACCGCTTAGCGGGCTCGCCGCATGCGGCTCGA
>JBBQMM010000382.1:0-4645 GCA_038328935.1 Burkholderiales bacterium | reverse complement strand
TGCACCTGCGCAAAGCTGAGGTTGCCGTACATGCCGTTGGGTAAAACGCAGGTGAAGGCGGTGCGCTTGGCGTGGCGTGTGGTGGCAGCGCCAGCCATGGCGGCCAGGCTCGTGGCCTCAGGCGCCGGCAATGTGGCCGGCACGGCGCTGCCGTACTGCGCCAGCCAGGGCTTCAGGTGATACGGAGATACAGCGTCCATGGGGCAGCTTCTTCAGAACGTGAAAAAAAGTACTGGACGGTATCCGCTCGTGAACGACCCCACCCGGACTGGGCCATCTGGAGATTCCCGCACCCGCACCAGCACCCGCACCCTGGCGCTGGCGCTGGTCTGAACACCTGCGCCGGGGCGGCCTGCAGCCCGTGCCCGCGGGCCTTACTTGTCGGCTGCGAAGCAGTAGAAGCGGCCCGCGCCGCCCGTGCGCACCAGCGCCTCTTGGCTGCAGCCGACGGACTGGTGCGAGAAGTTCCAGCTCTTGGCCCAGTTCTCGGGCAGCGGGCCGATGCGGTCGTGGCGGCCCACTCGACTGGCAGCAGCGTTATGACTTCAAGCCCGTGCTGCCGCAACTGCTGGTGAACAACGCAAGGTTCCTGATCCAGCCGTGGATCCAGTGCAAAGGTCCGTGGGCAAGACCGTGGGTCGCGGCAAGAATTCCTCGTCACGCCAAAACACGCCCGCTCGTCGTTGCAGATGCGCGCCATGTCTTGAAGCAATTCACCCCAGCCACCCAACATCAAAGTTGCCAGTTGCCGGGCAGTGAACGGGAAGGGAAGTCAGGGGTCGCTGAGTGGGTCGTCCTCGCGGCCGGGGGCGACGGTCTCGCACTTCGGATGCCAGTCGATATCCCCAATAGCGTCACGATGCTTGATCCAGGCACTCCTCTCGTCGCAGACGAATTCATCGCGGTCCCCGAAGCCGTCAATGATCGCCTCGAAGACTGCCCGGCTGTTTGTCGGCTCGGCTCGCGTCACGACAAGGTACACCGGTGCCACTTGCCGCGCATGCCGCTCAGCGGCGAAGTCCATGACCATTGCATTTCCCCAATGCGCCCCCGGTATTGGTGCCCCAGCAGACCAGCGGAGGGCTGGCGGTTCGGCCCCGTTTTCGACGCCGGCCTAGCTAGAAACCGCCGTTGGACGCGCCCGAGTGGGCCGCGATGGGGTGCGCTGGCAAGGCGCGACGACACTGCGGGCTCATGCCCGCGAGGAGGAGCAACGTTGCCAGCCTGCGCCAGTGTGGCTGAGTCGGGTGCGTAGCGCTGTCACCCAAAAGGTGAAGGTGGTGGTGGCTGCGAAAGCCAGAATTCATGCGGTGTAGCCAGCGCAGAGAAGCGGTCAACTGCGGTTTCTTGGTTCAACTGCGCACCCCACAGCCGAGCCCCGCACAGATCATCTTTGAGTGTCGCGTTGATCAGCTTGGCCCGGCGCGGATCGGCCGCGCGCAGCTCGGCGTGCTCGAGGTCGATGTCATGCATCAACGCGTCGCGCAGGTTGGCGCGCGAAACGCAGGTTGGCGCTGTGCAGGTCGGCTTCGGACAGATCCCTGTCGAAGGAGGAGCAGCGCAAGCGCCTGCTGGCGCGCATCGATGAGCCCGACAAGAACTGGAAGTTCAGCGCCGCCGACATCACTGAGCGCAAGTTCCGGGACGCCTACATGCAAGCCTATGGCCATGCCCTGGGCGCGACCAGCACGGCGGACTCGCCCTGGTTCATCGTGCCGGCCGACGACAAGGACAACGCGCGGTTGATCGTGTCGCAGATCGTGCTCGACGCGCTGCAAGGGCTGAAGTTGAGTTACCCGGAGGTCACCGCAGCGAGGCGACAGGAGCTGAAAGCGATTCAAGAGTTCCGGGCATAGACGCAGGTGAACTCTGCGCCCACCAGCAGGATCTGCGCTGAAAAGTACACCCAGATGAGCACCACCACCAGCGATCCGGCAGCCCCGAAACCCGACGCAATGTCGCTGCGGCCGATGTAGGCGCCGATGACGAACTTGCCGACCGTGAAGAGCAAGGCAGCAAGCAAGGCGCCGAGCCAGACGTCAGCCGCCAGCACGCGCTGGCGCGGCATGACCTTGTAGATAAGGCCGAACATGAACGCCACGAGCAGGAAGCCTCCGATGGCGTTGCCCACCTCCACCACCGTCTGCCAGCCGCCGAAGACGGGGTCCAGACGACGACTCAGGGCAGTCAGCAGGGCACTGGTGAGCAGCGACACGATGAGCAGAAAACCCACCGCGAGGATCATCCCGAAGGCCATCAGACGGGCACGAACGAGCGTCAGCCAGCCGCTCTTGCGCGTCCGCCCCGGCAGCCGCCAGATGCGGTCGAGCGCATCCTGCAGTTCGGCAAACACGGTGGTCGCGCCGACGAGCAGGAGCATCAAACCCACTGCGGTAGCCGTCAATCCCTCAGAGGGCTCGCGCACGCTGGCCAGCAGGTCCTGCACCGCGCCTGCACCGCGGTCACCCATCAGGTCCTGCAGCTGCGCTTGAATCTCGCCGCGGGCGGCCTCTTCACCGAACACGAGCCCGGACACCGACACCACGATCAGC
This sequence comes from Burkholderiales bacterium, assembly GCA_038328935.1. Classification (GTDB taxonomy): domain Bacteria; phylum Pseudomonadota; class Gammaproteobacteria; order Burkholderiales; family Burkholderiaceae_C; genus Rubrivivax. The sequence goes on along the minus strand of JBBQMM010000382.1, from coordinate 2,093 downwards.
AGCAGCGGCGCCAGCGAGAACATCGTGTAATAGGCCAGCGCCGCCCCCATGCTCGGCACGTAGTCCTCTCTCCAGGAGGTGGCAACCTGCTTGACGAGACCCCACCAGGCGGCGGGCTGGACGGCGGCCATCACGGGTGGACGGCATCAACTGCCATCGCCAGGCAAAGCCCAAACCCGATTCCAGGCGCGGCTGGCGAGCATGCGCCTCCTCTGCTCACACAAGCCGATCACGGGGCACTGGCCCATGGCGAGCACGAAGGCCCGTGCAGTCCGGACCCTCGGGACCATTGCACTTGCGCTTGAAGTTGCGCTTGAAATTGCCCTGCAGTCGTGCCGGGCCAAAGCCGGGAGGCAGCTCTGCGGCCATCAGCGCCCTGCGGGGTCCGTCCCCGACAGCGGCAGGCCGGACGTCCTATCGCGATGGTCGTGCAGCCGCCCGAGCGTGCTGTCCAGCAGACGCGCCAGCTTGTGCGCGGCACCATTCACGGCCTGCTCCAGCGTTGCAGCGTGTTCCTTCACGGCCACCGGTTGTCGGCCTTCGAGTCGGGCTTCGAGCATGCAGCGCTGGTCTCTGTGCCCGCTCTTGCCGCCGTTCTCGTCACTCAGGTGGACTTCCACCCGGGTGATGTGTTCGCTGAAGCGATCCAGCGCCTGTTCGACCGTGGCACTCACCTCAGCGGCCAGCTCCTCGGTGCCGGCAATGTGGACATCGGTGTTGATTTGGATCTTCATGGGTTCTCCTGTGAAATGTGGAGCGGCGCCGCCGCATCAGTGACGGAAGCTCGCTGCCACCCCGGTACGACAAGGCATGCGATCGGCCGGCAGGACATGGACCTCATCCCCCATGCTTTCGACCAAGGCACCGAGGTCGTCGAGCACATCGTCCACGCGCGGGTTGCCGGGCTCGGCAGGATCGATGCGCCCCGTCAAGCTGTCGATGCGCCCGGCGACCTCGCGCTCGGCCTCGATCAGCAGCGTTGCCACGCGGCCGGCCACTGCTGCACTCGCGACCTGCGACAGGTCTTCGCTGCCCAGGCCGTGGGCCGCGGCGGCGGCGTAGGCATTGCCCCATGCGGCCTGCTGCGCCACCTGCTGCGGCGCTGCGACGTCCCAGGCGCGCTGCTGCAGGTCCTCATGCGTGAGACCCTGGGGGTCGACCATCAGGCCGCTGGCCATCAGGAACGGGTTGTGGCTGACCTCGCGGAACCGGTGGTGGTGTTCGGGCAGGGCCGCCAGCATCAAGGGCAGGCCTGACGGGCGCGAGTGGTGTTCCAGCACGGCACGGTCAACCGCCCGGAAAAAGCGCTCGGCGTCGCCGTCGATCTCGTCCTTCTTGCCACCTTGGCCGTGGTGCATGGCCATGTGCGCGCCGCCGAGGCCGCCATACGAAGACACGGTGGTGTGCGGTTCGGTGAGCTCGTCGCCCAGCGCCGCCACCATCGTCTGCGGCACGCCGGGGGCCAGCGCCACGGCATCGAGCGCGTGGCGGTCGCCCTCGAACAGCTGCACCTTGCTCCGGCTCAGGGCCAGCACCTGGAAGCGGCCGGTCGACTGCAGCCACTGCCGCAGCGGCTTGGTGTGGAAGCTGTCGGCCACCACGGACAGCTCGGCCACCGGCCGCTGCAGCAGGAAGACGCGAAACAGGCCCGGTGCGCACAGCACGGCCAAACCGTCCAGCGTGTGGTTCCAGAAGTCATGGTCCTGCGCGATGGCATCGAAGGGCTCGACCAGGGCCTTGACTGCAGCGCTTGCGTGTTGCTGATGCAGCGAGCTCGCGACCGCTTTCACCAAGTGACGGAACCGAATCGGGTCCTGCTGATTGTCCGGGTGGCGTCGATGCGTCGGCTGGTAGAGCGACAGGCAGGGCCCGCCCTTGAAAGACGCTATTTCGGCAAGGCTGGCCTGGGTGAGTGTGTCGGCGGTGTGGCTGGTCTTCATGTCGCTCCTTCGGTGGTGTTTTCGGCCCGGCAGCATGCAGCGACATCAGCAGGCCCTGCGCTCCCGGGCCCTGTCCGCAACCAACTCGCACGCCGAGGCGGCAACGCAGTCTGCCCAGCCCAAATGACCTCGTCTGTCAGACAACACGCACTC
>JBBQMM010000381.1:0-4649 GCA_038328935.1 Burkholderiales bacterium | reverse complement strand
GCCGTTCTGGATGAGGTGCTCAGCCTGAATGGCCGCAGCGCTACATTCGGGCCCGACACCCATTTGCGGGGCGCTGTGCCTGAGCTTGACTCGATGGCCGTGGTCTCATTGATTTCGGCGTTGGAGGACCGCTTCGGCTTTGTCATCAATGAAGATGAAATCACCAGCGACACTTTTGCCACCGTCGGTGCGCTGGTGAGCTTTGTCGGCAGGCAGAACAAGACTTGAAAGCGGGTGTGCCCCGCCTGGACGCGTCCGGACTGACGACGCACACCCTGCACGATCTGAACGCCGTGCCACCGGACGTGACGCAGCTGTTCAACGAGGCTGAGCAAACGGACCCCCAGCTGGGACTGTTGTGGTACCGCAATCTGGCCAGCACGGTGTTCGCAAGCCAGGCCGCGGTGTGCCTGCATGTGTTGCGCCGCGATGGCCAGGCCGTCGCCGCCTTGCCGGTGGTCGAGAAGAAGACGGCATGGGGGCGAGAAGTCTTGTCGCTCGGCAACTACTACACGTCGCTGTTTGCGCCCGCGCTGGCAGCTGACGTGCAGGCGCCAGAGTTGTCGCTGCTGGTGCAGCAGGTGGTTCGGTCACACGCACCGTTGAGCTCGCTGCGGCTTGCTCCCATGGCCCCCGAAGCAAAGGGTTTCGACACGCTGAAGGCGGCGATGAAACACGCAGGCCTGGTGCCGTTCGACTATTTCTGTTTTGGCAACTGGTACCTGCCCGTGCAGGCTGGCGCAGAACAGTACCTGGCCAGCCGGCCGGGCGAGGTGCGCAACACCTTGCGCCGGATGGGCAAGAAGTTTGCCGCCGCCGGAGGCCGATTCGAAATCGTGACTGCGCCAGACCAGGCTCAGGAAGCTGCCTCCACGTTCACAGGCGTGTACAGGACCAGCTGGAAACAGCCTGAGCCCCACGAAAATTTCATTCCGGGACTGACGGCACTTTGCGCGCAGCAGGGTTGGCTGCGCATGGGTCTGGCGATGGTGGGCACGCAGGTGGTGGCGGCACAGCTGTGGATCGTCGCTTCCCGCAAGGCCAACATCTACAAACTGGCTTACGACCCGGCGTTTCGCCACCTGTCACCCGGCAGCCTGCTGACGGCACACCTGATGCGTCATGTGATCGACATCGACCAGGTCGAAGAGATCGACTACCTGACGGGCGACGACGCCTACAAGCACCAGTGGATGAGCCACCGGCGCGAGCGGCGCGGATTGATCGCCTTCAACCCGCGCACCGCGGGTGGTCTGGCGGCGCTGCTGCGTGAGAGTTGCGCACGCCGCCTCAAGCCGCTGCTGGGGCCCAGGGGCGGCGCAGCAGCGCTGGCGCAGGTCCGTTTCAACACCGCTTCAACATGAGCAACGACACTCCTCTGCCTTATGGCCTGCACGCAGGCTTTCTCAGGTCGGCCCAGCGCCACCCTGAGCGGCCCGCACTCGAAGTCGCCGGGTTGTCCTTCAGCTATGCCGAGCTGCGGCAACGGGCGCTGGCACAGGCCGACGTGCTGGCCCAACATCGCCCTGCGCCGAGCCCTGCACGGGTGGGCATCCTGGGCAGCCGATCGCCAGCCGCCTACACGGGCCTGCTGGGGGGGCTGATGGCCGGCTGGGGGGTCGTGCCTTTGAACCCCGGTTTCCCGGTCGAACGCACCCGGCAAATGATGAACCTGGCCGGCCTGGGCGCGCTGGTGGTGGACGCCGCCGGCGAGCTTCTGCTGCCCGATTTGCTGCAAGGCCTGCAGCATCCTGTGCTGGTGTGCCTGCCCGGTAACACCGTCGACGCCGGGCTTGCATCGCGATGGCCGGAACACCGCTTCGTAGCCATGGCTGGCACGCAAGCCGCTGCCGGATTCCAACCGATCTCCGTCAGCCCGGACTCGCTGGCCTACCTGTTCTTCACCTCGGGCAGCACCGGCGCCCCCAAGGGCGTGGGCGTGCTCCACCGCAACGTGCTGCGCTTTGTCGAGATGTCGGTTGAACGGTACCGGGCTTGCGGTCTGACTGAACAAGACCGCTTTTCGCAGTTCTACGACATCACCTTCGACTCTTCGATGTTCGACCTCTATGTGAGCTGGGCTTTCGGCGCCTGTCTGTGTTGCCCCACCGCCAGCGACTGGGTCAATCCGAACAAGTTCATCGAAGCCAAGGGTTTGACGGTGATCGACATCGTGCCTTCGACCGGCCATGCGATGAACCGCAGCAACGGTTGGCGGCCGGGTCGCTTCAAGGCCCTGCGGCTGTGCCGTTTTGGTGGCGAGGCGCTGTCGGCAGACCTGGCGGCCGCGCTCGCGACGGCCGCGCCCGCCGCGCAACTGGACAACGTCTACGGCCCGACCGAGTGCACCGTGGACGCCGCCTACTACCAGTGGAGCCCCGAACGCTCACCGACTGAATGCGGTCATGGCGTTGTGCCCATCGGTGTGGCCGGGCCCCAGGTGGGCCTGAAGGTGGTGGACAGCGCGCTGCAGGAAGTGCCGGTGGGCGCCGAAGGCGAGTTGCTGATCAGTGGCCCGCAGGTCACTCCGGGGTACTGGAACAGCCCCAAGCGCACGGCTGCGGCATTCATCACCCTGCCCGGTTCGAGCACCGTGCACTACCGCACGGGCGACCTCGTGCGCAGGCCCCCACCCGGGCAAGCGATTCCCTATCTGGGTCGGCTTGATTTCCAGATCAAGATTTCGGGCGTGCGCATCGAGCTCGGCGAAGTCGAGCAGGCTTTGCGCCAGGCCGCCCACACCGACCTTGCCGTGGCGGTGGGGTGGCCCATCACCTCCAGCGGTGCATCGGGCATCGCCGCCTTCGTGGTCAAGGCTGACCTTGACCTGGCCGCCTTGCGCCGTCGACTGAAGGAAACGCTGCCCGCAGTGATGGTGCCCAAGGACATCCACGTCATCGCCGAGATGCCCTTGAACGTGAATGGCAAGGTGGACCGCAAGGCCTTGATCGCCAGCCTGCACGAGCGCGCAGCCAAGGCCTGAAACGCGCGCCCTCCCCCCCGCGCCGATCAGGCCAGCAGTTGCCGGTGGCGTTGCAACAGCGAGCCCCGCATCAGCAACCAGCGCTGGCCCGGGTTGATCTCGGTCACCGGCGCAGGCCATGCAGGTGCAGGCCCGCGCAGCCTGAGACGGCCGTCAAGGTCCAGCGCGCGCAAACGCGCATGGACGGAAAACCCGGCCTTTGCGTGGGCCCGCATCGATGCCTGGTTGACCCAGTCCACGTCAGACCAGGCAGCGGTACAGCCCGGGACGTGGTGTTGGGCCATCAGCTTCAACAAGCTGGCGTAGAGCCCGCGTCCGCGCTGGGAGGGCAGGATGAAAACGTCGCGCACCCAGAATTCGGTGGGCTGTATCGGCAGATACCAGTTCACTTCATCCACATAACGGCCGCCACCGATGGCGGCCCATGTCGAGCCGAGCAACTGCTCGCCCTGAAAGAAGGCGAAGTAGCGCAGGCCGTTGCCGAAGCGCTGGTCCATTCGCGGCTGCGACATGCGGTGGGCCATCTGCTGGTGCAGCTGCAGGATGTCCGCCGCTTGTGCAGACACGAATTCAAGCGATCGAATGTCCGGCGTCAGCGTGCCCGGGCTGGACGCATTCCCCGGATGCGGCGCCCTCAGCACCGCCACGTCGTGCAGGTAGAAATGTGCGCGCAGCGGCCACAGGCGCATCTCAGCTTACGCCGGAGGTTTGCTGTGAGGCCATGGCGGCGGTGCCCGTGTGCACAGCTGCCTGTTGATCAGCAGCCAGCGACTGCAACAGCCAGGCAAAGGTACGTTCTTCAACGGCGCGCTGCGCGATTGGATCGGAAAAAGTGTGATCAGCACCCTCCACATCGAAGCGGCTGACATTGGCTTGTGCCAGGTTGGCACGCCACAGGGCATCGGAGGCTGCGGTGTCGATGAATTCCTTGGCTGTGTAGTCGTTGCCGCTCAGCACCACCAGCTTGGGCCCCGGGTGGTGATGCCACGCCTGCGCCATGCGCAACTGCAACGGGCGGCCTGCATCGCCGTCCACCTTGCGCGCCGCCGCCGCTGCCGAGCCCAGGCTGGGCGACGGGGCTACTGGCGCTTGAGAGGAACCCTTGCCACGCGCCAGGCGAACGTTACGCACCAGGTCAGAAATGGCTTTGCCGGCCACCTGCCCGCTGAGCAACTTGGTCCAGAAAGCCCGCTGGCCCAGCCTTTGGAGGTAGTAGTGTTTCAGGTGCGTGCGCGCCAGCGACTCGTCAGACCGCACCCACGGGTTGACGAGCACCATGCCTTGCACCCGTGGGTCTTGTGTCAGTCGCCAGTACAGCAGCGCTGCAGATGCACCGCCGCACAGCCCCCACAACACCACGCGCCGCACCGCGGGCCGGGCGGCCTGCATGGCATCGATGGCGGCGCCGACATCGGGCTCGATCTCCTCCAGGGTGCGCTGCGCCCCGCTGCTGTCGCCCATGCCTCGCGCGTCGAAGCGCAAAGCCGCCACACCATGGCCGCCGAGGCTGCGCGCCAGCTGCACATATTGCCGGTGGCTGCCCGCCCGGTACTGTGGCCCGCCCACGATGATGACCACTCCCACATCAGCCAGGGCGGCAGCAGCAGGCGCGTCTGGCGCAGGCGGCGTCAGCACGGCCAGCAGGTGTTCACCTTCGCAGCCGAAG
>JBBQMM010000380.1:0-4654 GCA_038328935.1 Burkholderiales bacterium | reverse complement strand
GATCGGTGCGCTGGCCTGCGGCTTTTTGCGGCGTCGTAGGCTACAAGGCCAGCAGCAGCCAGTGGCAAGTTGACGGCGTGTTCCCGCTGTCACCGGAGCTGGACAGCATCGGCCTGTTCACGCGCAGCGCCCACGACGCCGCCCTGGTGCATGCAGCGCTGGTGAACTCGGCGCAGATGAGTTTGGCGCAGGTGAATGTTGCGCAGGTGAGTTTTGTGCAGGGCGTGCGCCCACTGCGCCCACCGACCGCTGTGCAGGCGCTGACCCTGGTCGTGCCGACGCTGCACTTCATGGACCAGCTCGACGAGCCCGTGCTGCGCTGCTTCAAAGCCGCCGTCGCGCGGCTGCGCGCAGCCGGCGCCCGCATCGTGAGCGCCGAAACGCCGGAGGCCGGCGAAATCGACGAAGTCTTTCGCAGCCTGGTGCCGGCCGATCTGCTGGCCTTCCTCGGCCGTGAGCGCATTGCCGCGCAGCTCGACCGCATGGACGCCGTCGCGGCCGACCGGCTCCAGGCCGCGTTCGATGCGCGGGCCGACGGCTACGCCAGGATGCTCGCGCGGCGCCGCGAGGTGCAGCGCCTGGTGACTGAGCGCTCGGTCGGCATCGACGCATGGCTGACGCCCACGGTGCCCATGCTGCCGCAGCCGACGGCCGAATTACGCAGCGTGGCCGATGTGGCGGCCTGGAACCGGCGGGCGACGCGGAACACGCGGCCCGGCAACCTGTTCGGGCAGTGCGGGATATCGCTGCCGATCCAGCACCTTGGCGCACAAGGTGCAGGCCCAGAGAACGGCGCTGCGCTGCAGGAATACCCCATCGGCGCTGCGCTGCCGGTGGGCCTGCAACTGTGCGCGGCGCCCGGCCAGGACGAGGCGCTGCTCAATATGGCATGCGCCGTCGAAGACCTGCTGGGTCGTCCGGCCGATGCAAGATTGGACACGCGGGCCGGGTCAGCTTGATCTCTCGCGTCTTCACAGGCGGGCCCTTACTCGGCCATGTAGAAGCGTATCTGTTCGACACCCATCCGGGGGCTCGGGCCGAGCGTTGCAGGCTGGAACGTGAACGTGGTGCTGGTTTGCCAGCGATCAGGTGCGCCATAGCCCGAGACCGCTGCCACGCGCAGCGCGCGCTCTCTTCCATCGCTGGTCCGCAGCCGCGCAGCCGCGCTGTAGGTTCCTGGCACGACGCCACGCTGGCTGAAGAACCACTTCCCATCATCGTCCAGCCGAAGATCCACCACCAACGGCTGCCCCACCGAGCCGTCCACCAATGCCAGGGGGCTCAGCGTGACAAGGAGCCGTGAATCAGGGGGGTAGGTATTGCGCAGGGACCGTGCGCCACCCTCCGAGCGGTCTGCGTAGAAGTCGATCCGCCCGCCATAGAACGCATGGCGGTACGTTGTCTCCGTGTAGCCCTCGCTCCCCGCGTTCTCGCCCTTCCTGGGCCCCGTGAGCTTGAGAACAAAACTGCGCACCAGCCCGCCGCGAAGCTTCTCCAGCTGCAGCCCCTTGAAGTCAAACGCAGGTTCCGTGACGAGTTCCAGCGGGAAGTGATAGGTGCTGCCGTTGAAGCTGTAGGTGCTGTAGGCCGTTGCACGGTAGGCCCCGGGCGGAACCGCAATGGCATAGGTGCTTCCGGCCACGGGGATGGTTTTGCTCACCGTCTCGGCCAAGGCTCCGTTGGCAAATCTGTTGGCGAGCTTGCCGTCCTCGAAGCCGCTGACCTGAATGCTCACGCTGCCCAGACGTGCACCGCCTGCAGCTCCCGTCGCTCCCACGATTTGTCCAGGGCGTGCCGCAACCTGCGCAAGCGCAACAGACCGAGGGGCGGACACAGGGGCGGACCCAGGGGCTTGTTCTGATGCAGGCCTCGCACCAGCCTGCACCGGGGGGGCTGGTCGTCCCCCACGCTCTTTGACGCGGCCGGCGAGAAACTCGGCCTTCGTCACCTCGTTGTCGCCGTTGGTGTCGTACTTGATCCAGCCTCCCTCTAGCTCCTTGCCATCCAGCACGCCATCGGGATTCCAGTCCAGCTTCTTCCAGAGGGTCTCGTCCTCCACGGGTCCAGTCTGCGCTGCGACGTCCACCCCCGAACAGAGCAGGAGTGCCAGCAAACAAAGCGAGTTCTTCGGCGTCATGTTCAAAATCCTTCTCGTTACTTGAGGGGCGCGACCAGAGCGCAGACGCGCCACCGGCCCGGCGATTCAACGATAGTGTGGCTGGCGCAAAGCCAGCGACGACAACCACGGGGGTTTCCCCAGGCCGACGGTCTGCTTCGCTCGGGCCGACGCCCTGCTTCGCTTGTGGTGCAAACGGCGCAGGCGCAATTTTTGTGCCGCCGTCGTTCCCGGGTTCAGCAGAGTTCCCACGGTTCCTGGGCTCATCTCTGCCGTCCAGCCCATCACTGCGCATGAGGATGCTGGTTTTCTGGTGGACAGGCGCGTTGGCGGGACGGGTTGGCAAGACGCTGGGGGTTCCTCACGCTCGCCGCAAACCCGCCTCTTGGGCCATCTCGGGCAGGCCCAGCACCTCTACCTGCGGCGCCAGCGCGTAGCGCTCCACCCCGGGGTACACGACAAAGCGCCGGGCGGGTTGCACATCATCGCAGCCATGGTGGAAACCGCGCTCCAGCTTGGGCGCCAGGCTGCGTTTGATCTCGATGGCCCATGTCGCGCCGTCGGGCCAGGTCAGCAACATGTCGATCTCTGCACCCGCGCTGCTGCGGTAATAGCTTGCCTCGACCGCTTGGCCTTGGGCGTCAACAGCGTTGATCAAAGTCTCCACCACAAAGCCTTCCCAACTGGCACCCACCACCGGGTGGCCCAGCAAGGCCTCTTGGTCAGTGATGCCCAGCAACGCGTGCACCAGGCCGCAGTCGCGCACATACACCTTGGGCGCCTTGACCAAACGCTTGCCAGCGTTGCTGCGCCAAGGCGCCAGGCGCCGCACGAGCAGCAAGTCCACCAACAAGCTCGCGCTGGCGAACCAAGTGGACGCTGGTGGTGAATGACGGGAGGGTGACAATGGACCGCTGAGCGACCGACACTATTTAACTCTGCAATCCTGGAGTGAAAGTCCATAATTGCAAGGACGTTCAGCCGCCAACTGCAACCCCTCGCTGCGGACTTGCTGCAAAGCACGCCCGCCGTGGTCTTGCTGGGGCAGCGCCAGGTGGGCAAGACAACACTGGCGCTGGACATCGCACCACCGGCAAAGCTGGATGCCCGATGCCAAGCTGTTGGTGTTGGACGAGTTGCACAAGATGGCCGGCTGGAAGCCATGGCTCAAGGGCGTGATCGATGGCCGCCCAGAAGGCCAGCAAATTCTGGTCACCGGCAGCGCTCGCATCGACACGTTCCGCCAATCGGGGGAATCGCTGGCCGGGCGCTACTTGAGCTGGCGTCTGCATCCGTTTTCCGTCAAGGAACTCTGTGATGCAGGGCCCAATGAAACGATCAAAGTCAGGTCGATCAAAACAGACACCCAAAATGCCCCGCTGACACCCGACGCCGCATTGGCGCATTTGCTGCAGCGTGGCGGTTTTCCGGAGCCATGCCTGTTGCTGGACGAGGTGCAAGCCGACCGCTGGCGCGACCAGTATGCCAACGGCCTGGTGCGCGAAGACGTGCTGGAGTTCTCGCGCGTGCAAGAGGTGGGTGCCATGCGCGTGCTGCTGCAACTGCTGCGCTCGCGGGTGGGGTCGCCTTTGTCACTGGCGTCGATTGCACGAGACATCGGGTTGTCACAACCCACCGTCAAGCGCTACATCGACATCTTGCAAGCCCTGTACATCGTGTTCACCGTACAGCCTTGGAACAAGAACATCGCGCGGTCTTTGTTGCAGTCACCGAAGCTTTACTTCTTCGATATCGGCATGGTCGCAGGCGATCCGCCAGAAGCGGACGGGGCACGCTTTGAGAACGCTGTCGCGGTGATGCTGTCAAGCATGTGCACTTTCTGCAAGACTCCGCCGCCAAAGCGGTGAACCTGCATTACGTGCGGACCAAAGAGGGGACCTGGTGTCGTCGCACCCGGCGGCCGATCCGCCCAGGCATCTGGGGGGTTTAGCGTTTGACACCCCACAGTGCCTGCGCCGCTTCAGAAAGACCAGCGATCAGCAAGACTTCAGGTCAGGTCTCAATGCCTTGGTCATTGCAAGTCAGTTGCTGACACCAGTTCCGATGTGACCCGGACTCCGATGTGAAAAATCAAGAACTGAACCAGGTTCCGCCTGACCCAGACTCCGTCCGAACCTGGGCTTGGAGGCCAGTGCGCCGCCCTGCACGCCGGCTTTGCGAAGAGCGGACCGGGGCGCCGTCCGGCGCCCTCTACTCCGCACCGGGAAGCCGACCGTTGGCTGGCCGTCTACTTGGCATCTCAGGCGGGCCTCGCCCTACTGTGCGGCGGAAGCGAAAGCAGCCTCAACCTCCGGCCGCGCGGCCGGCAGCGCCGGCTACTTCAGCGTGTTGGCCAGAAAGGCCTGCAAGCGCTCGGTCTGCGGCCGCGCCAGCAACTCGCGCGGCGGGCCCTGTTCTTCGATGCGGCCCTTGTGCAGGAACACGACGTGGTTGGCCACCTCGCGCGCAAAGCCCATCTCGTGCGTGACGACGATCATGGTGCGGCCCTCTTCGGCCAGGCCGCGCATCACGCGCAGC
>JBBQMM010000379.1:0-4667 GCA_038328935.1 Burkholderiales bacterium | reverse complement strand
GGTGTCGCCTTTGCGAACGCGGTAACGATCGGCTTCAGCCGCGGCTTCAGTAGACGGCTGAGCTGCTGCCCGTGGCGCAGCGGCCGGAGCGGCGGCGGGCCTGGGCCGTTGCGCGGCGACAGCCGGGGCGGTAGCCGCCGGGGCCGGGGCCGCAATGGGCGCCGCGGCTGCTGGAGCGGGCTGTGGCGCAACCGGGCTGGCGACCGCGGGCGCAGGCCCGCTGGGGGCCGCCGAGATGACCGGCGAGGTACCCGACGTGCCCGCGGGCTGGGCGGTGCGCGAGCCCGGCGGGTCGAAGAGCATCGTGTATTCACGAACCAGGCGCCCGGAAGCCCAGTTGGCCTCGATGATGACGTCGATGAAGGGTTCGAGCACCGCGCGGTCACTGGTGATACGCAGCACGGAACGCCCGTCGGGGCGGCGCACCACCTGAACGGTGGCGCCGGGCAACACCGGGTTGTATTCAACGCCGGCGGCGCGATAGGCCTCGGGCGGCGCCACACGCAGCGCCAGCGATGCCGCTTCCTCGGGTGTGATGCTGGTGACTTCGACTTCGGCCCGCAGCGTCTCACCCAGTGCGGACAACACGGTCAACCGGCCCAGACCCAGCGCTGCCGCATGCGAGCCCCAAAGCAAAGCCGTGGCAAGCGCCACCCCTTTGAGCGCAAAGCGCACTGCATTTGTCGAGCTTCGATTCAAGGCATTTCCCCCACAGGAATGGTTTCATGCGCGTTGTTCCACGCGTGAAATTGGCAGCGGGCATTCAACCTCCCGCCCCGGCAATGCCCGCTCAGTGCGCAGCCTTACCAGAAAACGCAACAGTATCAAGCATATAAGCGCGCAAGCTCAGGCAAAAGCTTATGTTTACCGGTCAATTGCCGCGTTTGCGGCGTTACGAACTGGGCTGCATCCTGAGCATGGTCATGATGAGGATGGACATGAGGCCAGACCGCCGGCAGTGCCCACCAGGCACCCCAGCGTCAATGCGAGAGCAGGATGCGCAGCATGCGGCGCAGAGGTTCAGCCGCACCCCACAGCAGCTGGTCCCCGATGGTGAACGCGCCCAGATACTGCGGGCCCAACGCCAGCTTGCGCAGGCGCCCAACCGCAATACCCATGGTGCCAGTGACGGCCACGGGCGTCAGCCCCTGCACCGTGGCCTCGCGTTGGTTGGGCACGTAGCTCACCCACTCGTTGTCGTTGCGAATCAGTGCTTCGCAATCGGCCAGCGACACGTCCCGCTTCAGCTTGATGGTCAACGCCTGGCTGTGGCAGCGCATGGCACCCACGCGCACGCACAGGCTGTCGATCGGGATGGCGGGCGCGTCGAAGCCGGGGCCGCGGCCCAGGATCTTGTTGGTTTCGGCGCCGCCCTTCCACTCTTCCAGGCTGGTGCCGTCGCCGCGGTCGCTGTCGATCCAGGGAATCAGGCTGCCGCCCAGCGGCACCATGAAATTCTTCGTCTCTTCAGCGCTCAGGCCGCGCTGGGTTGCCGCCACCTGGCGGTCGATCTCGAGAATGGCACTGGCCGGGTCGTCCAGCAGCGGGCGCACTGCCGCGTTCAGCGTGCCGTACTGCGTCAGGAGTTCGCGCATGTGCTGCGCGCCGCCGCCACTGGCAGCCTGGTAGGTGGTGGCCGTCATCCATTCCACCAGGTCGGCCTTGAAGAGTGCACCCACGCCCATCAGCATGCAGCTGACGGTGCAGTTGCCGCCGATGTAGTCCTTCACACCCCTGGTCAGCGCGCTTTGGATGACGGGCATGTTGACGGGGTCGAGGATGATGACCGCGTCGTCCTTCATGCGCAGCGTCTTTGCCGCGTCGATCCAGTAGCCCTTCCAGCCCGCGGCCCGCAGCTGCGGGTAGACACCGGTGGTGTAGTCGCCGCCCTGGCAGGTGATGACGACGTCGCAGGCCTTCAGCGCCGCCAGGTCGTTGGCGTCTTTCAGCGAGCGTTCGTTCTTGGCCAGGTCGGCAATGGCCGCCGGCAACCGGCCGCCCGCGTTGCTGGTGGAGAAAAACACCGGCTCGATGAGCGCAAAGTCGCCTTCGGCGCGCATGCGGTCCACGAGGACCGAACCGACCATGCCACGCCAGCCGACCAGGCCTACACGGGGGTTAGAAGAGAGTGCCATCTTGATTTCACCTTTAGCCGTTGACTCGGACCCCTGGTCTGCCCCGGCTCGAATCGCCGGGGTCCAAACGGGCGAGTCGATCCGGGAGCGCTAGCGCTGGGTGGTCATGGTTTTGTTGGAAATCGAAGCACCCGAAATGGTTGCGCCCGTGATCGCAGCGCCAGTCAGGGCCGCAACCACCGCATCACCCATTTCACGCGTCCCCACTTTGGATGTGCCCGTGCTCCAGATGTCCGGCGTGCGCAGACCCGATGTGAGCACGGCACTGACCGCCGACTCGATGCGGTCGGCGGCTTGCGGCTGGTTCAGGGAATAGCGAAGCATCATGGCAGCGGACAAGATTGTAGCGAGCGGGTTTGCAACACCCTTACCTGCAATGTCGGGCGCGCTGCCGTGGCTGGGCTCGTACAGGCCCTTGTTGTTCTTGTCCAGCGACGCACTGGGCAGCATGCCGATGCTGCCAGTGAGCATCGCCGCTTCGTCGCTCAGGATGTCACCGAACATGTTGCCGGTGACCACCACGTCGAAGGCCTTGGGCGCCTTCACCAGCTGCATCGCAGCGTTGTCCACGTACATGTGCTGCAGTTCCACGTCGGGGTACTGCGCGTGCACTTCGGTAACCACGTCTTTCCAGAACTGGAAGGTCTCCAGCACGTTGGCCTTGTCGACGCTGGTGAGCTTTTTGCTGCGCTTGCGTGCTGCCTGAAAAGCCACGTGCGCGATGCGTTCGATCTCGGGCTTGCTGTAGCGCATGGTGTCGAAGGCTTCCTCGGCGCCCGGAAAGTGGCCGTCGGTGGCCACGCGGCGGCCGCGCGGCTGGCCGAAGTAGATGTCGCCCGTCAGCTCGCGGATGATCAGGATGTCCAGCCCGGTCACCAGTTCGGGCTTCAGTGAAGAAGCGTGCGTGAGCTGCTCGTAGCACAGCGCGGGGCGCAGGTTGGCAAACAGCCCCAGGTGCTTGCGCAGACCCAGGATGGCTTGCTCGGGGCGCAGTGGGCGGTCCAGCTTGTCGTACTTCCAGTCGCCGACGGCGCCGAACAGGATGGCATCGGCGGCCTGGGCCAGGTTCAGTGTGCTGTCGGGCAGCGGGTAGCCGTGAGCTTCGTAGGCAGCGCCGCCCACGAGCGCGGTCTCGGTCTCGAATTTAAGCTCGAAAACGGTTGCGACAGCGTCCAGCACGCGCACCGCTTGTTCGACGATTTCGGTGCCGATGCCGTCACCCGGCAGGATGGCAATCTTCATGGGTAAGAGCGTTTTCTGTTCAGAGTTGTTGCTGGGTGAGCCAGGGCATGCGCACCAGGCGCTCGGCCTCGAAGGCTCGAATCTTGTCGGCGTGGCGCAGCGTCAGGCCGATGTCGTCAAAGCCGTTGACCAGGCAGTACTTGCGGAAAGGCAGCACCTCAAACGGCAGCTCGCTGCCGTCGGCCTTCAACACCACCTGGCGTGGCAGGTCCACCGTGAGCTGGTAGCCCGGAAAAGCAAAAACCTCGTCGAACAGGCGCGCCACCTGCGCTTCGGGCAGCACGATGGGCAGGATGCCGTTCTTGTAGCAGTTGTTGAAGAAGATGTCGGCGTAGCTGGGCGCAATCAGCGCGCGAAAACCGTACTGGCCCAGCGCCCAGGGTGCGTGTTCACGGCTCGAGCCGCAGCCGAAGTTGCTGCGCGCGAGCAGCACGCTGGCGCCGGCGTAGCGCGGGTGGTTGAGCACGAAATCGGGGTTGGGCTTGCGGCTGGCGGGGTCCTGCCCGGGCTCGCCCGGATCGAGGTAACGCCAGGCGTCGAACAGGTTGGGCCCGAAGCCGCTGCGCGTAATGGACTTCAGGAACTGCTTGGGGATGATGGCATCGGTGTCGACGTTGTCGCGGTCCATCGGGGCCACCAGGCCCTGGTGGATGGTGAAGGCTTCCATGATCGGTGGCTCCTGTGGTTCAGCTGAAGCGGCGCACGTCGACAAAGTGGCCGTGCAGCGCAGCAGCAGCGGCCATCGCGGGGCTGACCAGGTGCGTACGGCCGCCGGCACCCTGACGGCCTTCGAAGTTGCGGTTGCTGGTGCTCGCGCAGCGCTCACCAGGCTCCAGGCGGTCGGCATTCATTGCCAGGCACATGCTGCAGCCGGGCTCGCGCCATTCGAAGCCAGCGGCCTTGAAGATGGTGTGCAGGCCCTCGGCTTCGGCCTGCGCTTTCACAAGACCCGAGCCGGGCACCACCAGCGCGACCTTGATGTTGGCCGCCACGCGCTGGCCCGAGTGCTTGACCACCGCGGCGGCGGCGCGCAGGTCTTCGATGCGGCTGTTGGTGCAGCTGCCGATGAACACCTTGTCGACCATGATGTCGGTGATGGCCTTGCCCGGCTGCAGCCCCATGTAGGCCAGCGCACGCTCGATGGCGCCGCGCTTGACGGGGTCTTTCTCCTTGTCGGGGTCGGGCAGCCGGGCATCCACCGGCAGCACCATTTCCGGGCTGGTACCCCAGGTGACCTGCGGCTGGATCTGCGCTGCGTCCAGGTCGACCACGGCATCGAAGTGAGCACCA
>JBBQMM010000378.1:0-4669 GCA_038328935.1 Burkholderiales bacterium | reverse complement strand
ATCGCCAGCGCCTGAGGACTGCGAAGCGCCGCCCATGGCGCCGGTGTCCGGCGTGGTGCCGGAATCGTCGGAGGGTGAGAATGTAGACGGAGTGTAGGGTGACATGATTTTCCTTTTGCAATTGAACAGAGTGAAACGCTGGCTCAGGCCGGTGCTTCTAACCGGGCTGCGAAATGACGATCAGCAAAATGGCGACGTCCAACAGTTGCAAGCTGTGGCATCGAAGGCCTCGCGCCCCTCGGTGCCACCTTGCCCCTTTGATGCGCTGAAGCAGCCAGGCCCATAGAGGGCAAAAGACATGCCGTGCGAAACCAGGGCCATGCGCAGGGCGTTGTCCGACCGCGGCGGCGGCGGCACAAGAGCCCGGCACCGCACGCACTGCGGCAATCACTGCGGCAAGAAACGTCCTTTGGCCGTCAGAACCCGCGGCGCCACCAGGAAACCATGCCCGGCGGCATACGCCCGACGCGCAGTCCCGCAGCGGCGGCAAGGGGCCGGGCACACGCGTTGCCCTTACCGGTGACGGCATTCGCCGCGCACCGTGGCCCGCCACTATCGCGGCATGCGGTTTATCAATGATCCAAGGAGATTACGTAATGAGCAAGTCCATGCAACGTATTGGCACCATCGCCGCCGCTTGTCTGACCATCGCCGCCGGCGCGGTCGTGGCACAGACGTCGGGCACCAGCGGCAATACGCAAGGCACCACCCCGAACAGCGCCACCCAGGGCCGTACCGGCAGTGAGCCGCTGAACCAGCAGACATCACCTATGGGCAACACCACAGGCAGCAACACAGGCAGCAACACGGGCACCACCGGCAGAAACATGAACAACAACAGCACCGGCACCGGCACGATGTCCAACGACGGCAGAATGAACAACTCCACGGGTACGGGCAACGGCCGGATGTCCGACCGCGCCACCATGGACAACAACCGCATGATGAACAGCGACGGCACCGTGAACAGAGACGGTTCCATGAACAGAGACGGCACCATGAACAGCGACGGCACCGTGCGCGCCGCCCGCCGCGACCGCAACTGATCGGACCTGCTCCGGCCCCGCCGGGCGCGCCGTTTGACTACGGCGCGCCCGGTGTTCCTTTGCGCGGTGTGAACAGCACCTGCGCCGCCATCGTTTCAGGCAGCACGTAGACCACGCCACGCCGGCTGCTGAAGGTGGGCTGGATATGCCGGTTGTAGAAGAGTGCCGGCACATTGATGCAGCCGTAAGAAATGCGGTTGTCGGCCGGCGTGCGCGTGGCCAGGCGTTGCAGACGCCGCTCAGCGGGGTTGGTGGCACGCACGCGGTGCATTGAAACCGCAGCGTCGTAGTCGATCCAGAAAATGTCTTCGCCGTTGTGATTGCGCCCGGCTTCGGCCACGAAACGACCGGCCGGCGTGGTGCGCTCCGCCGTCAGGATGTCTTTCATCGCGCGCTCGCCAATGCCCGGCACGGACGCGTCGCCCGGGGCCAGCCCCAACAACACCGGCGTCTGGCCCAAGGGCTGGCCGGCGGCGGTGAACAACCACAAACGCGCCTGGCGCTTGTCGATGATGATGAAGGGGGCGTTTTCGTTGTCCCCCGTTTGCACCACCCACTGCCGTAGCGCGGGTGTCGGAACAGCAGCAGGCCCGTGCGCACGGGCCGGCCCGGCCCCTGCCCCCACGCCCACAACCACACCGCACACCAGCAGCAGTTGCTGCCACCGCGCGCGCCGCGGACGTCTGCCGCCGGCACCGAGGCGTGAAGCTCCTGACGGCGCCGCATGGATACCGGGGCTCATGAACCTTTACTCCCCGTGGGTGCGGTGCCCGCAATCATCTGGTGCACCAAGTGCAGCTTGCGCGGCGACTTCGGCGCCACCCATCGAACAGCGGCCCGGGTTCGACGAGCCGCTGCCAGTAGGAGTGGCCCGTTTGGTGGCGCAAATGGCCCAGCAGCATGCAGCAGGGCTCGCGCCGCACGTTGCGAAGTGCTGCGGGTCGTTGCGGGTCTTCGATGTGACCGGCAGGAAGGTCTGGTCCGACGGCAGTGGAAGCGGGGGCGAGATTCATGATCAGTGCACAACGGCCAGGGACAAGGCAAGGGGCACACCGCATACCCGTGTGCACCGGCCACGCCGGCCACGAGGTCGCTTCACGGGCCTTCAACCTGTTCCCGAGCGTCCGGCGCAGTAGTCCAGCAGCGCGTCCAGATCGATCGATTTATCGAACACCTGGTGCGCGCCCATCGCCTGGCAACGCAGGCGGATGTCAGGGGTGGCGTAGTTGGTCACGACGATGCGGCGGGCCGGCAGATCAGCGCGCGCCAGTGCGCCGAGCACGCCCAGCCCCGACCCCTGCTTCAGGAAGAGGTCGATGATGATGAGGTCGACATCGCTACCCAATTCCTGCAGCTGGCGTACCGCGTTTTCTTCGTCCGCCGCGTGGCCGACCACGCGGACGCGCGTGGGCTGAAGCTCCTCCAGGGCTGCCGTCAGGTTGAGCAGGATGACGGGGCTGTCTTCGACTATGAAGGCCCTGAGCACCGACGTTGCCCGTGGCGGATTGGGAGCCTGGGGAGTCACAGTCGCCATGCCCTTGGCCGGTGTCATGTCGGTGACCATCAGGGAGCAACGGTCAGTTGCTGCGAACTTGCACGGTCAACACGTTGTCCACGCCCAGCACACCGTCCACGCTGCGCGCCAGTTCGGTGGCCTGGGTGCGCGCGGCGGTATCGGGCGCCGTTCCGCGCAGCACCACGCGGCCGTCATTGGTGTCCACATTGATGGCCAGGGCGCTGAGCTGGGTGTCCCCTGCCAGTCGTGTCTTCACCTCGGCGGTGATGGCCATGTCCTTGGCTTTGCTGCCGACCGCATCGGCGGCGTTGCTCGCGCCCTGGCTGATGTTGGTGGCCACCTCACTGGCCTTGCGCTCGGTGGTGGCGATGGCGGCATCGGTCTGTTGCCCCACGGTGCGGTTGTCAGTGCGCACGTCATTGCGCGCGTCATCGCGGCTGCAGGCGCCCAGCATCGTGGCCGCGGCCAAGGCCAGTACCGTGGCCGATGATCGAACGAGGGTAGAGCGTGTAGAGCGCATGGCAAAGTCCTCTGTATTCAGGCCCGTCGGGCGGTACTGAAAGGTAAGCGGCCTTGGCGCCGCTGCACATCGGCGCCAAACGCTTGGTGCTGTCAGACAGTGCTCACAAGCAACCACCCAGTCAGCGTTCGCGCTGGCGCCGGCGACTGCGGTTCGGTGTAAATCGTGCGGCAAAAATTGCTGCCCGAGCCCGACGCGGCCAGCGAATCTTGTTCGGCGCGCTGCGCTGCCCGTACCCGCATGGCGCTGCCCGCTGCGGTGCCATCGGGCGGAGGAGCCTTGCCAGGCGGGCCGATACAAAGGGGGCAGCATGGAAATCGCTGTGTGGCCGCTGCGGAAAAAGTCGCCACACCCAGCGCGCCCGGCCCGGCCCGGCGCAGTGCTGCGACCGGCCCGGGCACGCCGCTTGCTCCAAACGGCCTTGACGTCGCCGGCGCCTGCGTGGCGGACACCGCGCCTGGCGCCGCATGCGGGATTGCCCGAAATGCCCCGAAACGACCCCGCGTAGGGCCTGCACACCCACAATGCAAGCCTGGTCGCGCCTACAGGCACGCCCCTTGCCCTGGTAGCAGCACCGCCGTCGTGCTTGCACAAAGGCCCATTCGAGCAGCCGATACAGATGGTCAGTGTCCAGGGAGCCCTGAGTTTTTTGAAAGAACGGTGGCCGCGGCTCAGGGCAGCAGAAAACAGAGCGGGGCACACAGCCGCCCCGTTGCGGGCCGCGTTGCTCAGCGGCGAGCAGATGCGCACGCACGGGCAGGCACTGGCAGGGCGTCATGTGCTGGCGCAGCGTGCGCCGCGCGACCGGCTGCTCAAGCGCCTGGCCGACAACGAACGCGTGCTGACGGAGGTGGGCCGCACGCTGGCCCTCGCGCTGGCCGGTGGCGCCACCATCACGCCGGCCGCTGAATGGCTGCTCGACAACCTGTACCTCATCGAACAGGAGATCCTGGCCGCGCGTCGCCACCTGCCGCGCGGCTACAGCCGCGAGCTGCCCCGTCTGGTGGAAGACGAAGTGCTGTACGGCCACGGCGCCGGCCAGCCGCGCATCTACGACCTGGCGTTGACGGCGGTCTCGCACAGCGACGGCCGGCTGGCCATCGACACGCTGTCGGTGTTTCTGGCCGCCTACCAGCAGCAGCAGCCGCTGACGCTGGGTGAGTTGTGGGCCTTCCCCATCATGCTGCGGCTGGCCTTGATTGAAAACCTGCGGCGCGCTGCCGAGTCGGTGGCCGACGGGCTGCAGGCGCGCGCGCGCGCCAACGGGTGGGCCACGCAGATCCTGCGCATGGCCGAGGAACAGCCGAGCCAGCTGATCGTGGTGGTGGCCGACCTGGCGCGGTCACCACTGCCTTTGAGCTCCGCCTTCGTGTCCGACCTGGCGCGCCAGCTGCAAGGCCGCGGCGCTGCACTGGCCATGCCGCTGTCGTGGCTGGAACAGCGCCTGGCCGAACAGGGCCAGACCATCGACCTTCAGGCTAGTCGCTGTGCCGTCTGGTGAGTCGCTGTGCTGTCGCGTCAGCCGCTACGGTGTCTGGTCAGCCTCTGCACCCAGCGCGGGCCTGCGGCTAGGCCCGACTCGCGCGC
>JBBQMM010000377.1:0-4672 GCA_038328935.1 Burkholderiales bacterium | reverse complement strand
TGACCGTGGCGGCGGTAGCACACCATGTCGATGAATATGTCTTTGTTAAACTTTTGGCGGTATTCTACCGCCAGGTGCATACAGTACACCACCGACTCGGGGTCGTCGCCGTTGACGTGCAGCACGGGCGCTTCGATCATCTTCACCACGTCGCTGCAGTACAGCGTCGAACGCGAATCGCGCGGGTCGCTGGTGGTAAATCCGATCTGGTTGTTCACCACCAGGTGCACCGTGCCGCCGGTGAAGTAGCCGCGCGTCTGTGCCAGCGCCAGCGTTTCCATCACCACACCCTGGCCTGCAAAGGCCGCGTCGCCATGCACCAGCACCGGCAGCACCTGGGCACCCGCCTTGTCGCCACGGCGGTCCATGCGCGCCTTCACGCTGCCTTCCACCACCGGGTTGACGATCTCCAGGTGGCTGGGGTTGAAAGCCAGGCTCAGGTGCACCGGCCCGCCGGGGGTGGTGATGTCGGAGCTGAAGCCCTGGTGGTACTTCACGTCGCCCGCAGGCAACTCTTCCTTGGCCGTGTGATCAAACTCGGCAAACAGGTCGGCCGGCATCTTGCCCAGCGTGTTCACCAGCACATTCAGACGCCCACGGTGCGCCATGCCGATGACGATTTCCTGCACCCCGTTGATGCCGGCACGCTGCACCACCTCGTCCATGCTGGCAATGAAGCTCTCGCCGCCTTCCAGGCTGAAGCGCTTCTGGCCCACGTACTTGGTGTGCAGGTAACGTTCCAGACCTTCAGAAGCGGTCAGGCGGTTCAGGATGTGCTTTTTCTCTTCGGCACTGAAACTCGGCTTGCTGCGCACCGCTTCCAGCCGCTCCTGCCACCAACGCTTTTCCGCCGGGTCGGTGCAATGCATGAACTCGGCGCCTATCGTGCCGCAGTACGTTTCACGCAACGCCTGCACGATTTCGCGCAGCGTCATGTTTTCGGCCTTGGTGAAGTAGGTGTTGGCCGCCGAGAACGTGATGTCCATGTCCGACTCGGTCAAGTCGTAGAACGTCGGCTCAAGTTCAGGAATCTTGGGCCGTTCGGTGCGCTTGAGCGGGTCGAGATCGGCCCAGCGACTGCCCAGGAAACGGTAAGCCGCGATCAAACTCTGCACGTGCACCTGCTTGCGCGCGACGGCCAGGTCGGCCTCGCTGGCCTTGAGTGCAAAGGCATTGGCCTTGGCGCGCTGCGCGAAAGACTCCACCACCGGAGCATGCGCCACATCGCGCGCGTCGCTGCCGTCAAGCGCCGGCACGTGCTGCAGATTGTCGAAGTAGGTGCGCCAGTTGTCAGGCACGCTGCCGGGGTTGTCGAGGTAGGCCTCGTACAACTCCTCGACGTAAGGGGCGTTGCCCCCGAACAGGTATGAGTTTGACCTGTGTTGCTGCATCATCTTTCGCTCACCTTATGCACTGGTTTCCAGCGCTCTGATGGGTTCAACAACCTTCCGCGTCCCGGCTGCACCGGTTGGCGGACTAGCGACCCGCCTTGCTGCTTGAGTCATGCCAGCAAGGGGACGGGAAGGACCATTTTTTTTCGCAATCCGGCACTCTATCACTCCGGTGCCGTGCTGCTGTGCGTTCAATTGGACGCCTTCTAAGCTGCTGTTTTCCTGACAGCGGCGTTGCTGCCGGCAAATACTGCGCCGACCATGGAACGACGCGTCATCATGCTGCAAGCGCTGGCGCCTGCCAAACCCGCTGCCGGCCAGCCCTGCAACGGCTGCGGCGTGTGCTGCGCCGCCGAACCATGCCCTGTGGGCGTGCTGCTGTCGAGGCGCACGCGCGGGGCTTGCGTGGCCTTGACATGGAACGTAGGCTTGCAAACCTACCGCTGCGGTGTGGTCTCGATGGGCAGCAAGACCTTGCCGCACTGGGCGGCCAGATGGCTGCGCCGGCTGAGCCTGAGATGGATAGCCGCTGGCAAAGGCTGCGACTGCAGTTTGCAGGCCAGCAGCGGCTGAAGCGACAGCCCTGCCCGGCGCCCAAGCCCGCCCCGTCGGCGTTTCCCCCGCTGGTCGCGAGGCTGGCAGGCACTAGCATCGCTGCTTTCCTGCTTTTTACCTTTTCGTGCCTCTTACCCATTTCCTGTCGAGGAGCTGCCATTGAAGAACTTCCATCCCCTGCTGAAAGCCGCCACGCTGGCGACGCTGGTGGCCGCGGTGTCGCTGCCGACCCAGGCGCAAACGCTGCGCTGGGCGGCCCAGAACGACATCCTGACGCTGGACCCCCATTCGCAGAACCATGCCACCACCAACGCGATCCTGATGCATGCCTATGAAGGCCTGACACGGTACAGCGCCACTTACGAGGTCGAGCCGGCGCTCGCCACCAAGTGGACTTATCTTTCCCCCACCCAGGTGCGTTTTGAATTGCGCAAGGGCGTCAAGTTCCAGGACGGCACGCCGTTCACGGCCGACGACGTGGTCTTCTCCTTCGGCCGCATCAAGCAGCCTCAAGGCACGATGGCCATCTACGTCACCGGCATCTCAGACATCAAGAAGATCGACGACCACACGATCGACGTCTTGATGGCGGCCCCCAACCCGCTGCTGCTGCGCAACATCATCGACTTCCGCATCATGAGCAAGGCGTGGGCGGAAAAGAACAAGACCGCCAGCGTGCAGGACTACAAGGCCAAGGAAGAGAACTTCGCTTCGCGCAACGTCATGGGCACGGGCGCTTTTCGCATTCTGAGCTGGCAGCCTGAGCAGCGCATCATGATGGCGCGCAACGATGCCTGGTGGAGCAAGCCCAACGGCAACGTGGCCCAGGTCGTCTACACACCCATCAAGGCCGATGCCACGCGGGTCGCCGCATTGCTGTCGGGCGACGTGGACATGCTGACCGACGTGCCCACACAGGACATCGACCGCCTGCGTGCCGACAAGAAACTCAAGGTCGTCGACGGCCCCGAGGTGCGCACCATCTACCTGGCACCCGACCTCGGCAGTGCTGAACTGAAGTACAGCAACATCAAGGGCAAGAACCCGTTCAAGGACAAGCGGGTGCGCGAAGCGCTGAGCCTGGCCATCGACCGCGAAGGCATCAAGCGCAGCATCATGCGCGGCATGTCGGTGCCTGCAGCCATGATGGTCGCACCGGGCGTCAATGGCTACGACAAGGCCCTCGACGCGCCACTGAAGGCTGACGCCGCCAAGGCCAAGCAGCTGTTGGCCGACGCCGGATATCCCAACGGTTTCGAGTTCAGGCTGAACTGCCCCAACAACCGCTATGTGAACGACGAAAAAGTCTGTCAGGCGGTGATTGCGATGTGGGCGCGCATCGGCGTCAAGGTCGAGTTGGCGGCCGAGAACATGGCCACCTTCATCCAGAAGGTGCAGAACTTCGACAGCTCCATGTACTTGCTCGGCTGGGGCGTGGCCACCTACGACGGGCAGTATGCGGTGCAGTCCCTGGCACGCACGCGAACCAGCGGCGCAGACGGCAATTTCAACTTCTCGCGCATCAGCGACCCGCAGCTCGACAAGCTGGTCGACGCCATGAAGACCGAGACCGACGTCGCAAAGCGCAACACCATGATCCGCGACAGCCTGGTGCGCGTGAAGGACGAGGTGCTGCTGATTCCGCTGCACCATCAGATCAGACCCTGGGTGATGAAAGCCGGCGTGAGCACGGTGCACCGTTCCGACGACAGGCCCGAGGCCCGCTTTACCTCGGTGCGCTGAACCGGCGCGCGCCGCGGTTGAATGCAGAAGGGGCCTTCACGGCCCCTTTTTCGCATCTGCCGCCTCCGCGTGCCCGCAGTCAATCAGTTCGCAACAACGCGGCCTGCCTGCATCAGCAGCCTGATGCTCTCTTCGGGCTTGGACAGCACCGAAGCGTCAAGCGTGGGGTCGCCCTCGACCACCAGCAAGTCGGCGTAGGCTCCTGGCACCAGCTGTCCGATATGAGCTTCCTGGCGCATCAGCCGGGCGGCGACGATGGTGGCGGCCTGCAATACCTGAACCGGCGACTGCGCCGCCGAACGCAGCAGGAACTCCTGGTTCTGCTGGCCGTGCATGTGGCCCAGCAGATCGGTGCCAAAGACCACGGGCACGCCCTCGGACTGGCAGATGCGCACGGCCTCGATGCCGCGGTCCTGCACCTGGCGCAGCTTGTCCAGCATCTCGCTGGACCAGCCCAGACGTTCCCCCTCGCCGGCCAGGGCCGCGTAGGTGGCCAGCGTGGGCACGAAGTAGGTGCCGTGGGTCTTCATCAAGCGCGCGGTCGCTTCGTCGATCAGGTTGCCGTGCTCGATGGAGCGCACACCGGCCTGCACCGCACGCGTCACCGCGCGTGGCGAGTAGGCGTGTGCCATCGCATACAGGTTGGCCGCCTCTGCCTCTTCCACCGCCGCGCGCAGCTCCTCGACGGAAAACTGCGTGCCTTCCAGAGGATCGGACGGGCTGCTGATGCCGCCGCCGGCCATGATCTTGATGTGGTTCGCGCCGTTGCGCACCTGCTCGCGCACCGCGCGGCGCACCTCGCCCACGCCGTCGGCGATGGCACCCATCAGGCCCAGGCCGGCGCAGCTGCAGAACATGCCCGAGCTGCGCATGCCCTTGGGCCGCATGTCGGCATGGCCACCCGTCTGGCTGATGGGGAAGCCGGCGATGAACAGCCGCGGGCCCTCGTACAGCCCCCGCGCCACGGCTTCCTGCAGACCGAA
>JBBQMM010000376.1:0-4675 GCA_038328935.1 Burkholderiales bacterium | reverse complement strand
GTGCGCCTTTCGAGGCCCTGGGCGATTCGCAGGTGATGCACCCGCGCAACCCCTACGAGCCCACGGAGCACATGAACGAGCGCATGCTGGCCGCCTTCAGGCCGGGCCATGAGCCGGTGACGTGGTTCGGCGGCGGCATGGACCTGACGCCCTACTACGGCTTCGAAGAAGACGCGGTGCACTTTCACCGCACCTGCGCCGACGCGCTGGCGCCTTGCGCTGCTGCCGCAGGCACCGACCTGTACGGCCGCTTCAAGCCCTGGTGCGACGAGTACTTTTTCCTCAAGCACCGCAACGAAGCGCGGGGCATCGGCGGCATCTTCTTCGACGACCACAACGAAGGCGGTTTCGAGCCGGGTTTTGCGCTGATGCGCGCTGTCGGCGACGCCTTCGTGCCTGCCTACCGACCCATCGTGCAACGCCGGCGCGAGACGCCTTATGGCGAGCGCCAGCGCGACTTTCAGGCCTATCGGCGCGGCCGCTATGTCGAATTCAACCTCGTGTGGGACCGCGGCACGCATTTCGGACTGCATGGCGGCGGCCGCACCGAAAGCATCCTGATGAGCATGCCGCCGATCGTGAAGTGGCGCTACGACTGGCAGCCCGAGCCTGGCAGCGAGGAAGCGCGCCTGTACACCGACTTCCTGCCACCCCGGGACTGGCTGCAGTGACACCACAAAGGGTGGGCATCTTCGGTGGCAGCTTCGACCCCGTGCACCTGGCCCATCTGGCGCTGGCCCAGGCCGCGCTGAAGGCGCTGAAGCTCGACGAACTGCGCTGGATACCGGCCGGCAACCCGTGGCAGAAGGCGCGCACCATCACCGATGCGGTGCACCGCGTGGCCATGGTGCAGGCGGCGATGGCCGGCGAACCGCGCTTCGTGCTCGACCGCATCGAGCTCGACCGCAGCGGGCCAAGCTACACGCTCGACACCGTGCGGGCACTGACGTCCGGGCGCGCTGGCGCACAAGTGCAGGCGGGAGCGCAGACGGGAGCGCAGGCACGGGCACAGGCGCCAGCCGGTACACAATGGTTCCTGATCATCGGCCAGGACCAGTACAGCAGCCTGCACACTTGGCGCCACTGGCAGGAGTTGCTGAGCCTGGTGACGCTGGCGGTGGCCAACCGGCCCGGCGACAACCGGGCACCACAGGCCGACGTGCAGCGCCTGGCATACCACATGGTGCCGCTGCCGATGCTCGACATCTCGTCCACCCAGATCCGCCAGCGTGTGGCGGCGGGACAGGACATCACCCAACTGGTGCCGCCCGCGGTGGCACGCTATATTGAAACGCACGGGCTGTACCGCAGCCCAGCCGGGAGTTGAATGGACATTCGCAAACTGCAACGCGCCATCGTTGATGGCCTGGAAGACGTGAAGGGGCAGCACATTGCCGTCTTCAACACCGAACACCTGAGTTCGATGTTCGAGCGCGTGATCATCGCGTCGGGCACCAGCAACCGGCAGACCAAGGCCTTGGCCGCCAGCGTACGCAACAGCGTCAAGGGCCGCGGCATGCAGGTGATGGCCACCGAAGGCGAAGACAACGGTGAATGGATCATCGTCGACTGCGGTGCCGCGGTGGCGCACATCATGCAACCCGCCATCCGCGAGTACTACCACCTGGAAGAAATCTGGGGCGGCAAGCCGGTGCGCATCGCCAAGGGCGAAACCGTCACCAGGCTCGTGAAGGCCAGCGAACCCGAAGCTGCGCCGCGCAGCGCGGCGCGCAAGACGGCGGCCGCAAAAACAGCCGCAAAAACGGCGAGGCCACCGTCGCCGGCAGCCCGGCCGCGGGCCGCAGCCACGGCAGGCGATGCCACGCCGGCGAAGCAGCGGCCGCCCGCCAGGTCGAACGCGGTCAAGCAAGCCGAGAGCGAGAAGAAGGTGGCCAACCGCACCGCAGCCTTCAAGCGCGTGGCTGCGAAGCCGACGCCGACACGTGCCGCCAGCACGGCCCAGTCGCCTGCCGGCGGCACGCCCAAGTCGCCCGCCGGTCGCGAGACACGGGCTCCGGCCAGCAAGACCATCGTCGTCAAGCCGGCCGGCAAGCCAGCAGCCAAGGCAGCTACCAAGTCTGCACCGCGCCCGCCGGCCAAATCCGCCGCTCGACCCGCCGCTCGACCCGCCGCTCGACCCGCCGCCCGACCTGCCGCAAAACGACCCGCCGCGAAAGCATCCGGCGCTGTCAAGAAGCCACCTGCGCGCAAGCCCACGCCGCGCGGCTGATGAAGCTGCTGGTGCTGGCCGTGGGCCAACGCCAGCCCGCCTGGGCCGACACCGCCTGGGCCGAGTTTGCCAAGCGCCTGCCGCCAGAGATGCGGCTGGAACTGAAAGAACTGAAAGCCGCACCGCGCAGCAGCGGCAAGACCGCGGCGCAGTGCATGGCGGCGGAGGCGCTGCGTTTCGAGGCCGCGCTGGCGGCTGCCAAGGGTGCGCGCCGTGTGGTGCTGGACGAACACGGCACGCGCCACACCAGCGCGACGCTGGCCAGGCGGCTGCAGACCTGGCGCGACGATGGCCGCGACTGTGCACTGCTGATCGGCGGGCCCGACGGCCTGGACCCGGCGCTGAAAGCCAGCGCTGACGAAACTTTGCGCCTGAGCGACCTGACCCTGCCGCACGCGTTTGCGCGCGTGCTGCTGGCCGAAGCGCTGTACCGCGCGTTCAGCCTGCTGGAAGGCCACCCCTACCACCGGGAGTGAGTCGCTGAGGAAGTGCGCAGGCGCAGCAGTGGGTGGGTGAAGACCCGCTGCAAGCCGCCATCGTCGCCATCGGGAAGGCCCCGCTTGCGCCGGCGCACGCACAGCCCGAACGACGGGGACAGCGCCTCCGCCGCCCGCCCGGTCAGCAGCAGCGGCGCCTGCACCACACGCGCCACCGTTTGGCCATAACGCGCACCGGGCACGCATTCCCGCGGCCGAGCTGACCGCCACGCTGCACAACAAAAGCGCTGGATGTTGCCGTCAACTCCGACGAACGGCAGCGGCCTCGCTGGGCCGCATGCGCCATAGACTTACCCAACTCACAAAACAATGAAACCGACCAACGAACGAATGCCGATTGATTCGGTGCAGGACCTCATCCGGCTGCATGAGCCCCTGCCGTTTGCGGTCTACGACTTGCAGCAGCGCCTGCTGCTGAACGAACGACAGATCATCAGCAGCCAACGGCAGTTTGAGCTGCTGCTGGAACGCGGCGCCTGGGTCGAGCGGACATTGGTCGAGCAGCTGCGAGCCGGCCGCGGTGCGGCCGCCGGCAACGACTTTGAACGCGCCATTCGCGCGCCCACCCTGTTCGACCGCTGGGAGCGAGCGCTGTGGGACCTGGACGCGCTGCTCCGCGCCACGGTCAAGGGGACGGCATCGGCGGTCGAGTGGCATGACGAGGTCGACAACTTCATGAAACTGGTCGACCGCGACCCCGACGTGGCGCTGTTCATTGCGTTACGGCAGGAAGACCGCCGGTTTGCGCTGTACTCGCTGGCGCACTCGCTGCACTCGGCGCTGCTGTGCCTGCTGTGCGCGCGGCAGGCCGGCTGGCCGGTGTCACGGCAGGTCAGCACCGTCGGGGCGGCCTTGTCGATGAACGTGGCGATGCTGGAGCTGCAGGCCCAGATGGCCGAACAGAGCACGCCGCCCACGCACAAGCAATTGCAGCAGATTCGTGCCCATCCCGAGTCGGGCGTTCAACTGTTGCGCGCCGCGGGCCTTGACGACGGCGCCTGGCTGCAGGCAGTGGCCGAGCACCACGAACGCGCCGACGGCAGCGGCTACCCGCAAGGCGCACTGCAGGTTTGCGACGAAGCCAGGCTGTTGCGCATGGCCGATGTCTACATGGCCAAGATCACCCCGCGCGCGAACCGCCCGCCCCTGCCGCCGCAGCTGGCTGCCGGCCAGCTCTTCCAGCAGGAGCCCGGCTCGACGCTGGCCATGGGCCTGATCAGGTCCATCGGCGTGCACCCGCCGGGCAGCCTGGTGATGCTCAAGAGCGGCGAGGTGGCCGTGGTGATGCGCCGACCCCGCCTGGGCACGGCACCGCTGGTGTGCACCCTGAGCGACAGCAAAGGCCAGCCCAGCGTGAACTCGCGCAGACTCGACAGCGCCGACCCCGGCCATGCCATCACCGGGCCCTGCCTGCAGGCGCAGGCCTTCCCGCGCGTACTGCCCGAGCGTGCCTACGGCGTCTTGCCACCCTGAGCGGCCTGCCCAGCCAGATGGCGCACCTGCGCCAGCTCGCAACACCACACCACGCCGCACAACACCACACGACACCGGAAAACGCCGCACCACAACGCTGCACCACACCGCTGCACCACACCGCGCGCCACCACACAACATCTCGCCACACACACCCATCTCGCAGCATCACGCGCCTGCACAATCGCTTCATGCATGCCCCTTCCAGCACCGTCCCTGCCCACCGCGCCACGCTGAACCACGCTTTCTTGTACCTGGCATCGGCCAGCCCCAGGCGCGCGCAGCTGCTGCAACAACTGGGCGCACAACACCGCCCGCTGGTGGCCGACGCGCAGGAGGACGTCGAGGCGCTGGAAATTGAACGCAGCGGCGAGCTGCCCGCAGCCTACGTACAGCGCGTCACATTGGCCAAGCTGCTGGCCGCGCGTTCACGGCTGCGGCGGCGCGGTCTGCCCACGGCGCCCATCCTGACCGC
>JBBQMM010000375.1:0-4680 GCA_038328935.1 Burkholderiales bacterium | reverse complement strand
CGAAGCGCAGCTGATGATGGCCGGTGGCGTCGAAAGCATGAGCCGCGCGCCTTTCGTCATGCCGAAGGCCGAGAGTGCTTTCAGCCGCGCCAACGCGGTGTATGACACCACCATCGGCTGGCGCTTCGTCAACAAGCGCATGAAAGAGCTGTACGGCGTGGACAGCATGCCCGAGACCGCAGAAAACGTGGCCGCCGACTTCAAGATCGAACGCGAAGCGCAAGACCGTATGGCACTGCGCAGCCAGCTCAATGCCGTGAAGGCCCAGCGCGAAGGCCACCTGGCGCGCGAAATCATCCCCGTCAGCATCGCGCAGAAGAAAGGCGACCCGATCATTGTCAGCCTGGACGAACACCCGCGCGAAACCAGCCTGGAATCGCTGGGCAGGCTGAAAGGTGTGGTGCGACCTGAGGGCAGCGTCACTGCCGGCAACGCCAGCGGCGTGAACGACGGCGCCTGCGCCTTGCTGCTGGCCAACGAAGCCGCAGCCGCACGCCATGGCCTGAAGCCGCGTGCCCGCGTGGTGGCCATGGCCACCGCGGGCCTGGCCCCCCGCATCATGGGCTTCGGCCCGGCGCCGGCAACGCGCAAGGTGCTGGCCCTGGCCGGGCTGACTCTGGCGCAGATGGACGTCATCGAGCTCAACGAAGCCTTCGCCGCACAGGGCCTGGCCGTGACGCGCGACCTGGGCCTGCAGGACGACGACCCCCGCGTCAACGCCTGGGGCGGCGCCATCGCGCTGGGCCACCCGCTGGGTGCCAGCGGCGCGCGGCTCGTCATCACGGCGGTGAACCAGTTGCAGCACAACGGTGGGCGCTATGCGCTGTGCACCATGTGCATCGGCGTCGGCCAGGGCATCGCGATCATCATCGAGCGCGTCTGACCTGCTCCTTCGGCTGCAAGTCGCTCCCGTACCCCCCGTTCGAGGGGCTCCAGGAAACGAACATCGTGAACTGCGGCCGATGGGGAAGTTCGGTGCCCTGTTAGCCTCTGGCCCCGATGAAAACGGAACCTTCCAAGCCCAACGCGCTGCTCGAGATCGGCGTCACCATCCTGGCACCCGCATTGGTGCTGATGCAACTCAGTGGCGAGCAGAGGCTCGGGCCGCTGAATGCCCTGCTGCTGGCCTTGGCCTTTCCGCTCGCCTGGGGGCTGTGGGATGCCTGGCGGCGACACAAGTTCAACTGGCTGGCGGCATTGGGCGTCGTCAGCACCTTGCTCACCGGCGGCATCGGCCTGATGAAGCTCGATCCGGGCTGGCTGGCCATCAAGGAGGCTGCCGTTCCGACGCTGATCGGGCTGGTGATCATGGGTTCGGCCTGGACGAGCAAGCCCCTGATCCACCTGATGGTGTTCAACGCCTCGCTCTTCGACGTTGATCGTGTGCAAAAGGCGCTGGACGCCAAAGGCCATGCGCCACTCTTCGAGCAGCGCCTTCGGCAAGGCACCCACATGCTGGCCGGCACCTTCTTCTTCTCGGCTGTGGCCAACTTCTTTCTGACGCGCGCGGTGGTCACCAGCGTGGCGGGTACCGAGGCTTTCAACGCCGAACTCGGGCGTCTGACCTTGCTCAGCTATCCGATCATCGCCATCCCGTCGATGCTGATGATGATGGCGATGCTGTACTGGCTGGCGCGCCAGGCCAAGAGCCTGACGGGGCTCCAACTGGGCGACATGCTGCATGGCGGCTGAATTGCCAGCTTGCGCTTGAGCCGGTGCGTGCGCCGGAATCACGCGATGACGCTCAACGCCGCCAATCAGAGAACTTCGCACCCAGGGCCTGCTCAACGCTGCGCCGCTGGTTGCAGGCTGACACGCCGCATCCGCGCGACGCGCCTCAGACGATGATGGGTTCGGATTCCAGCCGGATGCCGAAACGGCCGTAAACGCTCTCCTGAATGGCCCTGGCCAGCGTCACCACCTCGGCCCCGCTCGCGCCGCCGCGGTTCACCAGCACCAGAGCCTGCTTCTCATAAACACCCGCACGGCCCACCGTCTTGCCCTTCCAGCCGCAGGCTTCGATCAGCCAGCCGGCGGCCAGTTTCACGCTGCCATCGGGCATCGGGTAGTGCACGATCTCGGGGTCGCGGCCGATGATGTCGCGGCATTGCTCCTCGCTCACCACCGGGTTCTTGAAGAAGCTGCCGGCGTTGCCTATGACCGCGGGGTCGGGCAGCTTGGCCGAGCGGATGGCGCAGACCCAGTTGAAGATGGTTTGCGCCGTGGGTTCACGGTCGCCTGTCTCGGCCATCTTGCGCTCCAGGTCCAGGTAGCCCAGCACCGGCTGCCAGGGTTTGGGCAAGCGAAACCGAACCCGCGTGATCACCGACTTGCCGGCCAGGTAATGCTTGAACACGCTGTCGCGGTAGCCGAAGTGGCATTCCTCGGGCCCCAGGGTCACCGTGCGCCCGGTCACCAGGTCCACCGCGTCCAGCGAATGGAAGCGGTCCTTCAGTTCGACGCCGTAAGCACCGATGTTCTGCACCGGCGAGGCGCCCACCGAGCCTGGAATCAGCGCCAGGTTTTCGAGCCCCGGCCAGCCCTGCTGCAGCGTCCACGCCACCAGCGCGTGCCAGGCCTCACCGGCACCGGCCTCCACCACGATCGCCTGCGGCGATTCGGCCACCAGACGCCGCCCCATCACCTCCACCTTCAGCACCACGGCATCGATGTCGCGCGTGAGCACCACGTTGCTGCCACCACCCAGAATGAACTTGGGTGCCCTGCCGTACACCGGGTGGTCGACGACGCGGCGCACGTCGGCTTCGCTGGCCAGCCGCACCAGCGTGGCCGCCACGGCGGGCAAACCAAAGCTGTTGTGGCTGCGCAGGCTGGCGCGCAGCTGCACGTTCAGGGCAGTCGGCGCGGCAGCTGCATATTCAGGGGTGGGCATGAGAGAATTTTCACCTCTTTCCGAAGCGCTGCCCCAAAGCCCACATGCCAAGTTTTGACACTGTCATCGAGCCCGACCTGGTCGAGCTGCGCAACGCCTTGGAACAGGCGAGCAAGGAAATAGCCACCCGCTTCGATTTCAAGGGTTCCAGTGCGGCCGTTGAATTGAATGAAAGCAGCGCCAAGGAGCGCAGTTTCATGCTCTTCGGCGACAGCGACTTCCAGCTGCAGCAGGTGCGTGACGTGTTGCTCGCCAGGCTGGCCAAGCGCAATGTCGACGTGCGCTTTCTGGACCTCAGCGAGAAGCCGCAAAAGTTGGGTGGCGACAAGCTGAAGCAGCCGGTGCCGATCAAGACCGGAGTCGACGCCGAGACCGGCAAGAAGATCCAGACCGAGATCAAGGCCAGCAAACTGAATGTGCAGGCGCAGATACAGGGCGATGCGGTGCGCGTCACTGGCGCCAAACGCGATGACCTTCAGGCCGCGATGGCGCTGCTGCGCAAACAACTCGCCGACGTGCCCTTGTCCTTCGACAATTTCCGCTCGTGATTGGCAACGGGCGCTGCGCGGTGATGGCCGCAATCATGTCGGCGGGCATGTCGGCAGGCAGGTCGGCACTCATGTCGGCACCCATGGCTGCACTGACGGCTGCGTTGATGATGGCCGCCGGGGCGGCCGCGGCGCAAGACGTGAGGTTGGCCGGTCGCATGGGTGACCGCGCCTTGCTGGTCGTCGACGGCAAGCCGCACACGCTGGCCGTGGGCGCTGTGGCCGGCAACTTGCGCTTGCTGCGCTGGGCCGGTGAAGTGGCCGAGGTCAGGATTGGCGATCAGGTGCAAGCCTTGCGCGTCGGCGCCGCCCCTGCCCGCATGCACGCGGCACCCGGGCCTGCAGCAACGCGCGAAATCGTGCTCACGGCCGGCCCGGGCGGCCACTTCACGACGCTGGGCGCCGTGAACGGCAAACCGGCACGCTTCATGGTCGACACCGGCGCCACGCTGGTGGCGATGGGCCGCGACGAAGCACAGCGCCTGGGGCTGGACCTCAGCGGCGCCACGCAGGGCATGACGCAGACCGCCAACGGTCCCGCGCCCATCCTGCTCGTCACCCTCGGTTCGGTGCGCGTGGGCGAGGTGCAGGTCTCCAACGTGGCCGCCGCCATCGTCCCGCAACCGATGCCTTATCTGCTGCTGGGCAACAGTTTTCTCAGCCGTTTCCAGATGCAGCGCCACAACGACGAGATGCGCCTGCAGTTGCGCTGAAGGCGCGCGCGCAGCGGCAGGGCGTGCGCTCTTGTCCCGCTCAGGACAAGCGGAAATAGCACGGTCGTGCTAAAAGATCAGATTGCCTGCAAGGAACCCGACATGGATCTGAATTTCACCCCTGAAGAGCAAGCCTTCCGCCTGGAAATCAGGCATTGGGTGGCCGAAAACCTGCCGCCCGACATCGCGCTCAAGGTTCGCGACGCGCTGCGCCTGAGCCGCGACGATATGCAGCGCTGGGCCAAGATTCTGGGCAAGAAGGGTTGGCTGGGGTGGGGTTGGCCGGCGCAATTCGGCGGCCCGGGCTGGAACGCTATCCAGAAGCATCTGTTCGAAGAGGAATGCGCGTTGGCCTGCGCACCGCGAGTGGTGCCTTTCGGCCCGGTGATGGTGGCGCCGGTGATCATGGCCTTCGGCAATGCCGAACAGCAACAACGTTTCCTTCCTGGCATCGCCAGCGGCGAGGTCTGGTGGAGCCAGGGTTACAGCGAGCCGGGCGCGGGCAGCGACCTGGCGTCGCTGAAGT
>JBBQMM010000374.1:0-4700 GCA_038328935.1 Burkholderiales bacterium | reverse complement strand
CGTGGCCGATCGGACCAGCCTCGGTGTGGTCCATCTGCGCATGACCTGCCGCTGGCGAGAGCTTAGGAGTTTTAAACGCCCCCCGCAACGCCCAAGACGAGCTCGGGACCGGCTTTCGGTGGCCTAAAGTGTTTGTCGTTGTCGTCGATGTCGGCAGCCACCAAGTCACCGGCCTGGGCATCGGTGCGCGCGAGCAGGATGGTGGGCGTGCCCATCACGTCAGCAGCCATGCGGGCGAGGATAGGAAACTCAAACGCACTTTTTTCTCCCAAAGGCCCCCCGGCAATGCTCTTGAACCGCGACTGACGCGGTCCTTGGGTTTGGCAGCGGCCTGTTCAGGGTCGATCACAGCCGTAACGAGCCTCATCCGTGGCGACCGTCCCCGGGTTTCCCGGGTGATCGGGCGCCAAACCTCGGCTCTGAGAAGCTGCGGCGCAGCCGGTCCCCGAACCCCCGGGAACCGGGCCGCCTGAAACGTGTTGGCTGGAGAATCTCAGGCCGCTTGCGGTTGCGACCGACAGGCTGGCGTGCGTGGCGGCGCCTGGGCCTGCAGAGGCAGCGCGTGAGGATCTTCTAGATCGCCGGCTGCTCAAGGATCGCCACGATGATCTTCAACTGGCCGCCGCAGTTCGGGCAATGCTCCATGTCGATCTCGAAAACCCGCTTTAGCAGCTTGGCCCAGCTCACCCGCACCGGACGGTGGTGCGCGCACGTCGCCTCACACACGGCCGGCTGTGCGGCCTGCGCGGGTGGTTCGGGTTCCTGCGCCCTGTGTGCCACCTACTTGAGTGTGCCCACTGCTGCGGGAATTCATTCGGGGGCCGCGGTGCATATGCGACCGGCCGCTTCAGGGCGACGAGTTCACGCCAGCGTATGTCCCTGGGTCGATTGTCGGTACACGGCTGTCGTGCTCGACCGGCTGCTAGCCGATCAATACCCGCCACTCAGTAGCCTCGAGTACAAGAACTCTCGCGTCTCCGGTGGCTGGTCGCAGCAACGCGTGAATGGGCCGACGATGCGAGGCGGCGTGACCCTTTGGGAGCTTGCCAGGCGGCGATTCAACTGCTGGTAAGCAAGGCGAGTATCGAAGCCGCCATGCGCTGGGCCGCACCGCGGTGCTGGGCTGCAAAGTCAAGAGCCTGGGCCGCCATCGTCAGCCTCAGCGGCGACGCGGCCAGCTCGATGGCGCGCGGCACTGCATCGGCCAGCGAGGGCACGCGCTCGGCGGCGCCGGCTTCGATGGCTTGCTCAGCGGCTTCTGCAAAGTTGAAGGTGTGCGGCCCCATCAACAGCGGGCAACCGCAGGCCGCCGCTTCGATGAGGTTCTGTCCGCCCAGCGGCTCGAAGCTGCCGCCCAGCAACGCCACCTGCGCAGCGGCGTAATACAGCGGCATCTCGCCCAGGCTGTCACCCAACCAGACGTCGGCGGCATGCGCCGCAGCCGGCGGTTCATCGCCCCAGTCGCTGCGCCGCGCCAGTTGCAGGCCGCTGGCCTGCACCAGTGCCGCCACGTCGTCGAATCGTTGTGGGTGGCGCGGCACCAGTAACAGCAGTGGGCGCTGCTCGGCACACGGCGGCCGCGCCTGCCGTCCTGGAGGTGACGGCGGCCGCGCCTGCCGGCGTTGAGGTGATGGCGGCTGCGCCTGCCGTCCCTGAGGTGATGACGGCTGCGCCAGCCGCCCTTGAGGTGACGGCGGTGGCGCGTGCGCCCCTTGAGATAAAGGAGGTGGCGCCTGCCGCACTTCAGATGACGGCGGCTGTGCCTGCACTCCTGGGTACGACGCTGGCGACGCTGCTGACGCGGTGCCCGGTGCCGCTGCCAACGCCGCCGCCCAGGCCACCAGCAGTTTCGTCTCCTCACCTTCCCGGGTAGCTGCGGCCATCACCACCGGGCGGCGCAGCGCAGCAGCCCAGGCGCGCCCGCGCGTCATTTGTTCGGGCGGCGGGGCCATGTCGAACTTCAGGTTGCCCGTCACCTGCACCTGCTGCGCACCGCTGTCGCGCAGGCGTTGCGCGTCGGCTTCGGTCTGCGCCAGCACCTGCATGAAGGCGTTCAGCGCCGGGTGCATCAGGGCCGCCAGTTGCTGGCCCTTGCGCAGGCTGCGGGGCGACAGACGGGCGTTGGCCAGCACCATCGGCACTCCAGCGGCACGGGCTTCCAGCTGCAGGTTGGGCCAGATCTCGGTTTCCATCACCACGCCCAGTGCAGGCCGGTGGTGACGCAGAAAGCGGCGCACCGCGCCGGGGGTGTCGTAGGGCAGCCAGGTTTGCGCATCGCCTTCGCGCAGCAGCACGAGGCCGGCCTCCAGGCCGGTGGCGGTGCCGTGCGTCAGCAGCAGACGCAAGCCGGGATGCCCTGCACGAAGCGCATCGATCAGCGGCGCTGCGGCGCGTGTTTCGCCCAGTGACACGGCGTGCAGCCACAGCCTGCCAGGCGTCGGCGGCGCGCCTTCTCCGAATCCCAGCCGCTGCAGCCACTTTTGGCGGTAGGCAGGTTCACGCCGGCCGCGCAACCACAGGCGCAACAAGTAAGCTGGTGTGGCCAGGCGCAGCAGGCTGCTGTAGGCCAGGCGGGCGAGCGGTGTCTTCAGAGGCAGCACATCGGCGTGGCAGCAGGGCTTGGACAGGTGCAGCCAGAACGGCGAATGCGTGGCTCAGTGCAGACGCCCGCAGTCTCAGTGTGCCGAGGCTGCCACCTGCGCGTCGGGCTTCACGCTGCGCAGCGTGGCCATGAACTGGTCCTGGATGCGGTGCAGCGCTTCCTCGGTGTGGCCTTCGAAGCGCAGCACCAGCACCGGCGTGGTGTTGCTGCCGCGTATGAGGCCGAAGCCATCGGCAAAGTCCACCCGCAGACCGTCGATGGTGCCCACCTCGCCGCCTTCGAACTGCAGCCGGCCATCGGCCACGCGGGCCAGCAGTTCGGCCACCACGGCGTGGTGTTCGCCTTCAGCACAGGGCACGTTCAGTTCGGGTGTGGAAAAGCTGGTGGGCAGCGCGTCCAGCAGGGCACTGGGGTTCTTTTCGCGGCTCAGGATTTCCAGCAGCCGGCCGGCGGTGTACATCGCGTCGTCGAAGCCGTACCAGCGCTCACCGAAGAAGAGGTGGCCGCTCATCTCGCCGGCAAAAGGTGCGCCCGTTTCGCGCAGCTTGGCCTTGATCAGCGAGTGGCCGGTTTTCCACAGCAAGGGCTTGCCACCGGCCTTGCGGATGGCCACCGGCAGGCGCTGGCTGCACTTGACGTCAAAGATGATGGTGCCGCCCTTGTGGCGCTTCAGGATGTCGCGCGCAAACAGCATGATCTGGCGGTCGGGGTAGATGATGTGGCCCTGGGCGGTGACCACGCCCAGGCGGTCGCCGTCGCCGTCGAAGGCCAGGCCCAGTTCAGCACCGGTGGCGTGCACCACCTTGATCAGGTCGGCCAGGTTCTCGGGCTTGCTGGGGTCGGGGTGGTGGTTCGGAAAGTCACCGTCCACTTTGCTGTACAGGTCGATGACCTCGCAGCCCAGCGCGCGCAGGATGGCAGGCGCGGTGGCGCCGGGGATGCCGTTGCCGCTGTCGACCACGATCTTCATCGGCCGCGCCAGTTTGCAGTCGCTGGTGATGCGGTGGCTGTACTCGGCCACGATGTCCATCTTGGCGCTGCGGCCGCGCTTGCTGGTGTAGGTCTCGGTCTCGATGCGCTGGCGCAGCTTTTGTATGTCGTCGCCGTAAATGGCCTTGCCGGCCATCACCATCTTGAAGCCGTTGTAGTCCTTCGGGTTGTGGCTGCCTGTGACCTGGATGCCGCTGCTGCAGCCGTGCCGGGCGCGCGTGGCGGCCACGTAGTACAGCATGGGCGTGGTGACGGCACCGATGTCCACCACGTCCAGGCCGGTGCTCTTCAGCCCGCGAATCAGGGCCGCCACCAGGCCGGGCCCGGACAGCCGGCCGTCGCGCCCCACCGCCACGGCCTTTTCACCGGCCAGCAGCGCTTCGCTGCCGAAGGCACGGCCCAGGTGTTCAGCCAGGGTCTCGTCGACGTTCTTGCCGACGATGCCGCGGATGTCGTAGGCCTTGAAGATGCTGGGGTCGATTTGCACGTCAGACAGTCCTGGGAAGTGAGTGGCCGCGATTGTAGGCAGGCGTTACACGCGATCACCCACACTTGATCGCCCGCCGGTGGTGCGAGCTGTGGAGCGAGCAAACAGCCTGCCCCCTTGGGCGGCGATTCAGGCCTTGCTGAGCCTGTAGCCCGCATCCAGCAGCAGCACCTCGCCGGTCGTTTTCAGCGCGCCAGCACCCAGCCACCAGGCGGCGTCGGCCACGTCTTCGGGTTCCAGCGTGGCTTCGAGCGCAGCGTGGTTTATCCAGTCGGCCCGGTACTTGCCGAAGCTGGCGCCCAGGCCTTCCTTGAGCCACGGCGTTTCCACCAGACCGGGTGCGACGGCGTTGACGCGGATGTGCGGCGCCAGCGCGCGCGCCAGCCCGATGGTCATGGCGTTCAGCGCACCCTTGCTGGCCATGTAGGCGATGGAAGAGCCGCGGCCCATCATCGAAGCCACCGAACTGATGTTCACGACCGCGGCGTGCTTGCTCAGCAGCGACTCGGGCTTGTGCTCCTGCAGCAGCGGCACGAAGGCCCGCGTCAGCTGGAAGGCACCGACCACGTTGACGGCGTAGATGCGGTGGAAGTCTTCAGCCTGCAACCCGTCCAGCGCCTT
>JBBQMM010000373.1:0-4735 GCA_038328935.1 Burkholderiales bacterium | reverse complement strand
TCTCCCTGGGAGGGAGAGGGAGCTGGAGCCCGAGGGCGGGGAGTGGCGTGCATCGAAAGGGCTGTGGCGGGGACACATTCACCCTCACCCCTGCCCTCTCCCTGGGAGGGAGAGGGAGCCGGAGTGGGAGCTGTTGGGCGGGGCTTCATGGCGCCACCTCCAGCACGGCGTTGGGCGCTTCGCCGAAGGTCTCGGGCGCGTACATCGCTTCCACGCGCGTGGGGGGCAGGCCGAATCGGCCGGGGTTGTTCAGGCGCAGCGTGTATTCCACGACGTGTTTGCCACGCGGCAAATAGTTGTAGGTGCTGCGAAAGGCTTCGAAGCTGCGTTCCTCGAACGCGGGCCAGGCGCTGCCTTCGCGGCGTTCGGTGCTGGTGCTGATGGCCGAGTCGCGCCCCAGCCCGCTGCCCATGATGGTGGCGCCTGCGGGCACGGGGTCGCTGACCACCACCCAGGTCATGTCGGCCTGGGCGTCCACTTCCAGGCGCACCCGCAACACATCGCCGCGGCTCCACTTGCTCTTGTCCTTTTGTTCGACAGCGGTAACCGTTCGCTGCACGCGGTAGCCGGCGCTGAGGGGCACTTTCAGGGCTATCGCGGCCAGGCTCTGTACCGTCAGCCACGGTTTGCCATTGCCTTGGTGCTGAACGGTCAGGTTGCCGCTGCGCGCCGGCCACGGCAGCAGCCGCTGGCCGCCTTCAGGGGTGGCCTGCCAGTCGATGGCGGTGGGCGCCGCTGCTGCAGCGGCACCGGCTTCGGCAGGACCCATGGAGGCCACCGTAAGCCCCTTGAGTTTGGCGCTTTCAAACACGGCCGCAAACTTGTTCAGCGCCAGCACACCCCACAGGTTGGCAGTGGTGGTCAGCCACGCGCCACCCTTCTGTCGCGCCAGACTGCCCACCACCAGGCGTGGCAGGTCAGCGCGCCACTGCGGGTCGTCCATCACCGCCAGCACCAAACGCGAGGCGTTGGCGTCGGGGCTGTCCATCAGCCACCACCAGAAATCTTCGGCCTCCGTGCTGAAGCGCATCGTGGTGCCCGCAAAGGCCAGGCGGGCGCGCAGGATGTCATTGGCTTCCGCGAGGCGCTGGTCGCGTTGCGGCACGGCGTTCAGACGCTTGAGGATCTGCAGCCAGTCCAGCACCGCTGCGGTGGGCCACTGGTTGGGTGCGATGGTGATGCTGCCCAGCATGCGCGGGTGGGCGCGGCCGTGGCGGGCCAGGGCTTCGATGGCGGCGAGCTTGCGCACCTCCAAGTCCGGCCGGGGCGACCAGAAGCGGCGTTCCAGCCGGCCTTCGACAAAAGCTGTCAGCCCCTGCAGCATGGCTTCGCGTGCGGCGATCGGCACTTCGGCACCGGCTTCGTGGGCGGCGGCCAGCACGTAAGCGGTCAGCCGGTCGCTGCCGCGCGGGCCGTCTTCGGCGCGCGGCGGGTAGTAGTTGGCCAGGCCATCGGTGTCGAGGTAGGTGGGCAGGCTGTTGGCCACTGCGGCCCACTGCGCTGCGTCTTGCAGGCCCAGGGCTTTGCTGGCGCGCTGTTCCAGGCAGTTGTAGGGGTAGGTTTCGAAATAGCGGCGCAGGCCGGGCAGTGCGCCGCTCAGGCGCGGTTGCAGCGCCAACAGCAGGCCACCCGCCTTGGGGCCCTGCTGCGGCAAGGCGTCTGGCGGGGCTTCGACGCGCAGGCTGAAGGGCGCGTCCAGCTGCTGCAGCGTGGCCTGCAGCACACGCACGGCCACGGCTTCTTTCACCAGCTGCAGCACCTTCAGGCGGTCTTTGGCTGGCGTGGGGGCGGCTCCCGGAGCTGCCGCGCCCTGCCCGACCTGCCCGCCCACTTCGTCAACCGCCGCTTCCCACGCGATGCTGAAGGCGCGCTCGGGCACGGCCAGCGGCCAGCTCACTTCCCTGGCGCTGCCGGCGCTCAGCATCAACTCCTGCTGCGGCAACGTCAGCGTGCTGCGCTCGATGGCAGCACCCGGCCCGCTGTTGACGGTGCCGGCCAGCGTGGCGCGCACCTTCATGTCGCGCGTGGTGGTGTTGCGCAGCGTCAGCAGGGCTTGCAGCTGGTCGCCTTCGCGCACCAGCGGGGGCAGGCCCGACAGCACCTGCAGGTCTTGCGTGACGCGGATGCTGGTGCTGCCGCTGCCGAAGGTGTGCGGGGCGGCGTCGGTGATAATTCCGTCAGCCACCGCCACCAGGCGAAAGCTGGTCAGCGAGTCGTTCAGCGGCACTTCCACCGTGGCCTGCCCGTTGGCGTCCAGCGCCACGATGGCCTTCCACAGCAGCAGGGTGTCGAACAGCTCACGCGTGCCGCCGCGGCCACCGCCGCCGCCGGCGGCCACGGCTTTGCGGCCGTAGTGGCGGCGGCCGATGATCTCGCCCTGCGCGGTGCTGGTTTCCACCGCCCAGGCGCGCTGCTGCAGCATGGCGTTCAACAGGTCCCAGGACGCATTGCCACGCAGCGCCAGCAGGCCTTCGTCCACCGCGGCAAAGGCCACCTCGGCACCGGCGGCGGGCTTGCCGCCTTGGGTGACGGTGATGCGTGCGGTGGCTTTCTGCCGGATGGTGTACTGCGGCTGGTCGGTGGTGACCTTCACCTGCAGTTCGTGCGCCGCCAGGCCGACTTTCAGCGCCGCCACGCCCAGCTTGAAAGCGGGTTTCGACAGGTCCACCATGGCCGTCGGCGCCTGGTACTCGCGCCCTTCGAACCAGAAGCTGCGCGCCCAGTTGATGGGCTCCTTCCAGCCCCAGGTGAAGAACGACTGCCACGGCACATGGCGTATGCGGCCGCGCACGGCCAGCACGCTGACGTAGACGTTGGGGCCCCAGGCCTTGCTGATGGGCAGCTCGATGGTGGGGTCGCTGCCGCGCAGCGTGACGACGCGGGTCTCGATGACGCCTTCGCGCTCCACTGCCACCAGCGCGGTGGCTTCGCGGAAGGGCATGCGCACTTGCAGCCGCGCGGTCTCGCCGGGCTCGTAACGCCTTTTTTCGGGCAACACATCGATGCGGTCGTCGTTGTCCTGGGCAAACCACAGCTCGCCCTGCTGCGTGACCCACACGCTGGCGGCCGCTTGCGCCGTGTGGCCGGCGCTGTCCTTGGCCTGTGCAATCAGCTCCACCTGGCCGGCGGCCGAGAGCCTGGCGTCGCAGGCCAGCTGGCCGCGCTCGTCGGTCTTGCCGCTGCACAGCACGCCCAGCTCTTGCAGTTCGGTGCGGTTGTCGTAGGCGTAAAAGCCGCCCACCATGCGTTTGCGCGTGCTGATGGTGGTGGCCAGGCGGCCACGCACTTCGACCGTCTGGCCCTTGAGGGCGCGGCCTTTGGTATCGAGCACCAGCGCAGTGAAACGGGCCTGGCCGCGTGCGCTGGCCCACGAGGTCGAACGGATGCCCACCACCACCGCGCTGGGCCACAGCGGCAGCGTGGTGGCCACCGTCTGCACCTCGCCGTTGGGGTCGTTGAAGGTGATCTCGGCCAGCAGTTCGCTGGGCTGGGTGACGGCGGGCAGCTTGGTCAGCTGCCAACGCGCGGCGCCGTTGCTGTCGGTGGTGAGCGGCTGCTTGTCGGCCACCAGCACACCAGGGCGCGCGTTGCCTTGTTCGGCGTCGTCCGCTTCCGGTGCTTCGGCCTCGGGGCCGCCTGCGCGTGGGGGCTCGAAGCTGAAATCTTCATGCCCTGCCCAGACCGGCACACGCGGGCGCAGCAACGCTGTACCGCGCAGCGGCGCCTGCGCCATGGCGCCGCCCGACAGGTAACTCATCTGCACGCCAAAACTCAGTTCCTGGGGCGCCACGGGCGCCTCCTTGGGTGGCACCACCCGTGCGTCCACCAGCGGCACGCGGAACTCTTCGACGCGGAAGTCGCCGCTGTCCCATTCGCGCTGGTCTTTGGCGTCGACGGCCTGGCGCTGCAGCACCACGCGGTAGCGGCCGAGCCTGGCGGCGGGCGGGATGTTCCAGGCCGCAGTTGCGCTGCGCACGCCGGCCCATTGCAGCGGCTGTGTGAATTCCTGGCCGCTGCCGTCGTGCACCAGCTTCATCTGGTTGGGCAGGTCTTTGGCCTGCAGTGGTGCCAGCCCTTGCAGGGTTTCGCGGCGTATGAAGTGCTTCATCGACACCGTTTCGCCGGCGCGCAGCAGCGTGCGATCAAACACGGTGTGGGCACGCATGTCGGCGCTGCCGTCGGCACTGGAAGGTGAACGCGTGGGGACGTTGAAGCGCCAGGGCTCGATGCCTTGCTGCCAGCTGCTGAAGACGAAGGTGGCGTCGGGCGGAGTTTCCGCCGGGGTGTCCGGCGCGGTTCGGGCCGGCGCCTTGGCATCGGCTTTGCTGGCCGTCACGAACAGGCCTTCTTCAGCCAGGCAGGGCCGCGCATCCGAGTCCAGCTTTTGTGCGATACGGGCCAGACCCTGCGCATCGGTGGTGCCAGACCACAACGGCTTGCCCTGGCAGTCGTGCACCACCACGTCGGCGCCGACCACGGGCATGCCACGGTCCAGTGTGGTCACCCAGGCCAGGCTGTTTTCGCGGCCGTGCTTGAAGTGCAGCCCCAGGTTGGTGACCAGCACGCCGGTGCGCACATAAAGCGGCGCGGGCTTGTCCAGCAGCGCAGCGCCCAGGCGGGCCGATTCGATCTCGACCACGTGGTAACCCGGCTGGCCGATGGGGATGCCCACCACCTCGAATGGGCGCGGATCACCGCCTTGCAGCTGCGGCAGGTCCAGCCGTTTGGCTGCTGC
>JBBQMM010000372.1:0-4737 GCA_038328935.1 Burkholderiales bacterium | reverse complement strand
GGCAGCACGATCACCTCCTCGTTTTCACCCGCCACTTCCGCCTTCGCGTTGTCAAACAATCGCTCGACCGTCGGGTGCTTGAAAAACCGGGGATATCCCACCCGCATCCGCTTCAAGACCTTCTCTCGTCCCTCCTCGTAGCCCACCACCGAATTCCATGTGGGCAGGCAAACCGAACACGCGTGTGGGGAAT
This sequence comes from Burkholderiales bacterium, assembly GCA_038328935.1. GTDB lineage: Bacteria > Pseudomonadota > Gammaproteobacteria > Burkholderiales > Burkholderiaceae_C > Rubrivivax. The sequence continues at coordinate 4,544 of JBBQMM010000372.1, read as the reverse complement.
CCGGCAGCGGCAGCCCCAGATCCTTTTCCTGCCAGGCCGGATTGGCTGATAGGTCGCGCTTCACGGCCTCTCCATGCCTCGCCGGCCGGCTTTGGGGCGCTCCCACTTCAAGATATGGCGCGGCAGGCTCAGGTGCAGGAAGTTGGCCTGCAGATCGGCCCCCGCCAGGCCCTGCTGGCCTGGCAGCAGGCGCAGGTGCGCGGCCTCGGCCTCACGCGGCACGCCGTCATTGAGCACGGCGATGTGCACCACCAGCGCCGGCAGCGTGATGCGCGCCGGCGGCCGCGCATGCACCTCGTTGTGCAGCGCCTCGCGCAGCGTGTCGTCGGCGGGGAGAAGGGCGTGGCGGCCGGCGGGGTCGATGGGGTCGACTGCCTCGGGGGGGTTCATGGGGCGGATTTTGCCTTGGGGTAGGCCAGGGGCCGGCTGATCGCTGTCGCACCAGGTGGCATGCTGGGTGGGCGTGGGGCTACCGGTCCGCTTCGCTCAGCGCCGTTGAAGCCATTGAGCGCGATCGCTCAGCGGAAAACCCAACGGAAAACAAATGCATTGCTAAGTACTTGATTTTCAACGTATTTCAACCTTTGTCGCCGTTGTTATCTTGGCGTGGGGATAACAACGACAGAGAACGCTCGGCGGCGCCGGCAACTCGCTCAACTTGGTGGCGATCAGTTGGTTTGGGACAGCTTCCTGCGGGGTACATCGGCATGCCGGGTAGCCCGCCTTGTCTAGACCGTTGGATAGAAAACAGGCCTAGACATCAATGAAATCAACCACTTACAGCCAGTACCAGGGGTTAGCGACATCAATCACCCGGGCTATCCAAGACCTCTGAGCCCTCGCCAGGGCCTGGATGCCAGATGGCGGCCGACCGCGGGCCTCTCGGGTGGACCAAGCCAGCGCGCCGCATGGCCTGCAACAGGTTCTTGACCTTGTTCGACTTCTGCTGCGCATCAAGCAAAGCAACAGCGCGTCCAGGTCAGCCCGCAGGGGGGGGCGGGGTCGTCACCGACGCGCCAGATCGCATATTGGATGGGACAGTGCTAACGGCCCGTTGCGCTCAGCTTCGAGGAAGCCGTCCTGCGCAACCTCTCAACGGAAAACAATCGCGCCGCTAAGTGATTGATTTTCAACATGTTTCAACCGCCGTCGCCGTTGTTATCTTCGAGCGGGGATAACAACGACAAAGGCCTCTCGGCGGCGCCTGGCTTGGTGTAGGCCATGTTCCGCTTGGCCCGCCCGGGCAGCGACAGCAACAACCCCTGTTCACGCCAGCTGGTCAGCATCTTCGATGCTTTCAGCGTGTCCACAGTCGCGATGCGCACCAGGTCGGCATTGGCAATGGCACCGTGGCGGTCGATCCAGTCGCTGACCTCGTCCCAGGCACTCGGCCGCTTGGCGTTGAACAGCGTCACCGTCAGGCACTCCACCGCCGCGTCTTTGTGCTGCCGGTACTGCGGCGGGTAAAGGTCGGCCTGCGACATCTCCGAAAACATCATCGGCACGCCTTCACCGGCGTCGATGTTGGGCGGGTCGGGAAACTCGCGCAAGTTAACGGCGATCAGCGGGTTGCGTGCCTTCGAGCCGGCACGCGCAATGGTGGCCGGCGTGATGGTGCCTGGCAGCAGCCCGGGGATCTCAACCTCGATCCGATCTTCGAAGATGCGTACGAAGATGTCGCGGTTGAGGCGGTAGTCGCGGTGGATCACCGCGTTGACGATGGCCTCTTTCACCACCCGCGCCGGGTAGGCGTGCACGGTGCGAAAACCACTGCTACTGAGCGTCAGGCCCTGCGCCAGTTCATCCAGCACCAGACGCACGGCGGCGTCGATCTGCGCCACCAAGGGGCCGCGCACCGTCTTGGCCGGCTTGCGCAGGTTGGGCGTGGCGCCGGCCAGCGCGAGTTTGCCGTCGTACACCATCACCCGCAGATCGGCCCGGCTGTCGAAGGCCGCCAACAGGCTGCCCGGTTCGTCGGCAAACAGCAGCACCGCCGCTCGGCGCGGCTGCACCGCGCCATCCAGCTCGTCAGCCAGGCCGATGCGCAGCAACTGCTCAGCGAAGCTGCCCGACAACGGCCCCCTTTGAGCGGCAAACCGTTGCCATGCCGCCGTCTGCAGCCGCGCCAGCGGCACAGCCACCGGCTCACTGCTGGCGCTGCGCTCGCCCCGCTGGTACGACAGCGCCGTTACCTCGTCCGCGCTCATCATGCGGTTGCCGGCGTCCAGCCGGGTATAGGTGCCGCCGTTGACGATCGAATGCACGCGCGGGCTACGTCCAACGATCAACAACAACACGCTGCCGGCTGCACCCTTGGCCGGGCCGTTACCCAGCGTGCAGGCCACGCGCAGGCATTGCACCCCGGGGATGCCGGGCTGGAACTCGGTCAACAACTTGCGTTGCAGTTCGTCCACCGCCTCAGGGTTCTCGTCCAGGCCGAACAAGCGCGCGGTGCTGCGGTGCTCTTTCAGGTCGGCCATGCCCAGCACCAACGCACCGCCTGTCGTGTTCGCGAAGGCGCAAATCGTCTCCAAGGCCTTGCCCACCATCTTGCCGCTGACGCGCTTGAACTCCAGCTGGCGCGATTCGCCCGATGCCAGCCAATCGCTGATCAGGCGTTCTGCCACGTGGCCTTGGATGTTGCTGATAGGCATGTGCAGGTGAACAGGCTCAGGCTGCTGCAGGCTCGACCAAAGTCTCAGCCAAATGGGCTTGCGTGGCCTGACCGGCGGCGAGGCGCTGGCGCAGGGCGGTGCAGAGGCGGCGGAGTTCTTCGACACAGGCGACGATGCGGGCTTGTTCCCTAGCCGGCGGCAGTGGAATCGGAACGCCACGAACCTTCTCGGCATTCAAGTTCTGCACGACACCTCCGGCTGCAGCCGCTTCAAACAGCTTTCTGATGAACGCGGACGAAAGCAGCGTGTAGAGGTAATCCTTGTCCAGAGAGCTAGGTGGGCTGATGCGCAACCACCCGTCATGTATGCACCCTTCGATCTGCGTGATGTACGGGCGACCAAAACTCATCGAGTTGGTCAACAAGAAATCGCCGGGATAGACCCTCCGTGTCTTTGACAACCCCTCAGGTCGAATCTTCTCGCGTACTGCTGTGATGTACTTGCCCCCCTTTTCAGTGTCACCAATCTTGATCCAATTCAGTCCATCATCAGCGTCAGTGAGATAGGACTGGATCGGGCGCGGAGACCCACCTCGTTCAATCCCTGCAATTGCGCCAAACCGAACCCACTCCCAGCCAAGCGGCAGCGCAAACGGCAAGTCGTCACCCGCTAAGGGCGCCACCTGCTCGTCTCGCTTGATCTTCCCCGCGGCAATCAACCGATTCTTCTCCGCGCGAATCCGCTCCAGCAACACGCTCGCCGGCTCGTCGTTCGGGTCCTGCGGCACCAGCAGCCCGCGCACGGCCAGTTGCAGGAGGGTCTGTTCCAGCGCGTCTACAGCCTCGGGGCGGTCGAGCAGCAGGTCGAAGTGGGCGGCGACGCGTTGCCAGCTGGCGGCCAGTTCGTCGGGCGAGGCGCTATCGGTGAGCGCGCCCAGCAGGGTGCTCAGCAGTTGGGCATGCTGCGCGGCTTCGAGCCGGCCCTTGGCTTCGAGGGCATCGCACAGGTGCATCAGTTCGTCGACGCGAGCGACGATGCGGGCTTGTTCGGCGAGCGGGGGGATCGGAAAACGACAGGCTCTCAGCTGCGTCATGTTGATTGACGCCAAATTGGTGGTCTGCTTCGCGCAGGACGCGAAGTAGGTTCGAGCTATGGGCGAGTTCAAATACAACTGCGCCCATTCCGAGTTCCAAGAGTTGAGCACGCCCCGCAGCTTGAACACATGATTTTGGTGAAGGCATTCAGCCAGTTCGCCACGCCAGATCGCTGTTCGGCCTACCTTGTCCCAGTCGCCGCCCTCTGTGATCAACAAGTCACCCGAGCACAACTCGAAGCGCTTCAGTTCCGACGCGGCGATCGTCACCTGCTTCAGGTCGTGCATCTCAACACGCCACCGTTGAACGTTTGCGACGCGGAGGTATGGCAGCGTCACCGGTTCGATCAGCGCGCCCTTGCGGCCCAAGGTCACACCACCGCTGATAAGTGAAACTAACCCGAGCGATGTGACGGCCCAGCCCGATGGCAGCTCTTCGGCGTCATCAACTTCAAGCGCGGATTCACTCCTGTCGCGCTTGGCTTGGCCACTGGCGATCAATCGATCCTTCTCAGCGCATATCTGCCCAAGCAACGCGCTGCCCGGTTCGTCGCTCGAGTCCTGCGGCACCAACTTACCCTGCACTGCCAGCGTCAGAATCAACTCCCGCAACCGCGCCACGCCAGCCGGTGCCGTGGCCAGCAGATCGAACTGCCGCACCAGAGTCGGCTGCAAGGGCTCCAGATAACGCGCACTCGGCTCGCCAGCCGTCAGCACCGCATTCACGCCGCGCCTCGCTCACGCCGCGCGTCTTCCAACAGCGCGCGGTCGCGGGTCAGCTCGGCTTGCAATTCGGCCTCGGTGGGCAGCCAGGGCTGGTAGCGGCTGGCAAAGAG
>JBBQMM010000371.1:0-4768 GCA_038328935.1 Burkholderiales bacterium | reverse complement strand
GAAGCGCCGCGTGATCGGGGCCGCGCAGCCCACCCGCAGCGTGATGCTCACCACCGGTTCGTCTATCGCCTGCTGCGTCTGCACGCGCACACGCGCGCTGCCGCTGCCTTGCTGGTCAATCAGCGTGCGCACCGCTGCGGGTGGCAGGCGCTGGTCGGAAAGGTGCACTTCGGCGCCGACGCAGTCGGGCGTCAGCGTCTCCCCGGGATCCAGCCGCACCTGCACCGGGAAGTCCAGCGGTTGACCGAGAACGGTGGCCGACGAGCCGGTCGACAAGCCCGCTGCGCCAACGCCCGCGGCCCACCCCGTGAACGTCAGGGCGACCAGTGAGATGGAAAGAAATCCTCGTGCAAACATGCGTCGCGGACGAGGGCAAGAAGCCCGTATGGTGTCGATTTGACTCTAGCATGAAGCCCCGGCGCGCCGACACCGCCGAAGGCCGGGCGCGTACTGCAGCCACACCATCGTGTCGCCCCAGGGACAAAGCATGCCCACCCCACTTCTTACAATCGAAGAGCTCAGGAACATCGAGGCCGGTGCATGGTTCAGCAAACTCTCGCCCACGTTGCGCGCAGCCATCCTGGCCCGGGCCGCGGTGCGCCGGTTGGCCGACGGGGATGGCCTGGCGGCGCGGGGCGCCCCCGCCCAGGAGTGGTGCGGTGTGGCTCACGGCGCGGTGCGTATCAGCACGGTGTCACTGGCGGGCAAGCAAGTCACGCTGACCTACGCCGAGCCGGGCACCTGGTTCGGCGATATCGCACTCTTCGACGGCCTGCCGCGCACGCACAACGCCGATGCCCATGGCGCCACCACCCTGCTCGTGGTGCGCAAGCCCGACTTCAAGCTGTTGCTGTCGCAGCACGTCGAGCTTTACGACGCCCTGTTGCGGCTCAACTGCCGCCGCTTGCGTCTGATGTTCGAGCAGTTCGAGGACCTCAACACACGCCCGCTGCAAGCACGGCTGGCGCGCCAGATCCTGCTGTTGGCGAAGAGCTATGGCATCACCGAAGGCGAAGAAATCCGCATCGGCCTGGCGCTGGCTCAGGAAGATCTGGCCCAGCTGCTGGGCGCATCACGGCAGCGGGTCAATCAGGAACTGAAAGGCTTCGAGCGCGAGGGCGCCGTGCGCGTGGAGCCCACGCGTCTGGTGGTGTTGTCGCGCGAGCGGCTGCTGCTCATCGCCGAGCGTTAACCCCGTTGCCCACCTAATGACCAACGATTGACCACCCCATGACCACCCCATGACTGCCCCCTGATGGAACACTTCACCGGTACCAAAGCCATGGCCGACAGCCATGCCTTCAACGTGCAGGCCCTGCAGGCCCACCTTGAACTGCACCTGCCCGGCTTTGCCGGCCCCCTGCAGGTGGAGCAGTTCAAGGGTGGCCAGTCCAACCCCACCTACAAGCTGATCACGCCTGGCGCGGCCTACGTGATGCGCAGCAAACCGGGGCCTGCAGCCAAGCTGTTGCCCTCAGCACACGCGGTCGAGCGCGAGTACCGGGTCATGAAAGCACTGCACGGCACCGGGGTTCCGGTGCCCCGCATGCACCACCTGTGCGAGGACGAGTCCGTCATCGGCCGTGCCTTCTGCGTGATGCAGTTCGTGCAGGGCCGCGTGCTCTGGGACCAGTCCCTGCCCGGCATGGACGTCGCGGGCAGGAACGCCATCTACGACGAAATGAATCGCGTCATCGCAGCTCTGCACAGCGTGGACGTGTCGGCAGTCGGCCTGCAGGACTATGGCAAGCCCGGCAACTACTTCGAACGCCAGATCGGCCGCTGGAGCAAACAGTACCTGGCCTCGGCCACCGAACCCATCGCGGCGATGGACCAGTTGCTGGCCTGGCTGCCCACGCACCTGCCGGCCACGGCGCTGGACAACAGCCAGGTGTCGGTGGTGCATGGCGACTTCAGGCTCGACAACCTGGTATTCGACGCCGATGAACCCAAGGTGCTGGCGGTGCTGGACTGGGAGCTTTCGACGCTGGGGCACCCGCTGGCCGACTTCAGCTACCACTGCATGGCCTGGCACATTCCGCCCGGCGTCTTTCGCGGCATCGGCGGCCTGGACCACGCCGCGCTGGGCATCCCTTCGGAACGTGAGTATGTGCGCCGCTACTGCGCGCGCACCGGCCGCAGCAGCCCCGATGCGGTGATGGCCGACTGGAACTTCTATCTCGCCTACAACCTGTTCAGGCTGGCCTCGATCACCCAGGGCATTGCCCGGCGTGTGGTCGACGGCATTGCGTCCAGTGCCCAGGCCCGGGCCACCGGCGCGGCCACGCGCACCCTGGCCGAAATGGCCTGGCGATTTGCTGAAAAGACCTGACGAACGTCGTCACCGCACCTGCGCCCCCACCTGCGGCCCACGCCAGCACCCCACGCCAGCACCAACACAAGCGCCAAAACCAGCACCATCAATCAAGGGACACACCATGGACTTCAGCTACTCCCCACGCACCCAGGACCTGCAGGCCCGCATCAGTGCCTTCATGGCCGAACACGTTTACCCGGCCGAGGCGCGTTACTTCGCCGAAATTGAAGTCAACACGGTGGCTGGCAAGCGATGGACACCGCTGCAGGTGATCGAAGAACTCAAGCCGAAGGCGCGCGCCGCCGGGCTGTGGAACCTCTTCCTGCCACCCAGCGCTGACGGCGCGCACGCCCAGGCCGCGGGGTCCGGCGCCAAGGGCGATGCCGAATTCGACTTCGGCCTCAGCAACCAGGACTACGCACCGCTGGCGGAATTGATGGGCGCGGTGCCCTGGAGCAGCGAGGTCTTCAACTGCTCGGCACCCGACACCGGCAACATGGAGGTCTTTGCGCGCTACGGCACCGCTGAACACAAGAGGCGCTGGCTCGCGCCCCTGCTGGAGGGCAAGATCCGCAGTGCCTTCGCGATGACCGAGCCCGCGGTGGCCTCGTCAGACGCCACCAACATCGAAGCCGACATCAGGCGCGACGGCGACCACTACGTCATCAATGGCCGCAAGTGGTGGACCAGCGGCGCTGGCGACCCACGCTGCGCGGTCTATATCTTCATGGGCAAGACCGACGCCAGCGCGCCCCGGCATGCACAGCAATCGATGGTCGTGGTGCCCGCCGATTCCGCTGGCATCACCATCGTGCGGCCGCTGCTGGTGTTCGGCTACGACGACGCGCCCCATGGCCACATGGAGGTGGACTTCAAGAACGTGCGCGTCCCGGCCAGCGACATCCTGCTCGGCGAAGGCCGCGGCTTCGAGATCGCCCAAGGCCGCCTCGGCCCCGGGCGCATCCACCACTGCATGCGCCTCATCGGCATCGCCGAACGGGCGTTGAAACTGATGTGCGAACGCGCCGCCAGCCGCACGGCTTTCGGCAAGACGCTGGCTCAGCAGACGGTGACGCAGGAACGCATTGCCGAAGCACGCTGCATGATCGACCAGGCGCGCCTGCTGACGCTGAAGGCGGCCTGGATGATGGACATGGCGGGCAACAAGAGCGCCAAGGCAGAGATTGCGATGATCAAGGTGGTGGCGCCCAACATGGCCTGCCAGGTCGTCGACTGGGCGATGCAGGTGTACGGCGGTGCCGGCATGTGCCAGGACACGCCGCTGCCCTACTTCTACACGGTGGCGCGCACACTGCGTTACGCCGACGGGCCTGACGAGGTGCACCGCAACGCCATCGCCAAGCTTGAACTGGGCAAGCTGCGTCCGGCTGCCTGAGGCCCAGCCCACCAGCCCACGAGCCATGCGCCGTTCACGCAGGCGGGCTCGGGCGTTCCGGGCATCAGGCGGGCATCACGCGTGCATCACGCGGGCATCACGCGGGCTTCAGCCGAACATCAGGCGGGCATGCGCACCCGCAGGTCAGACATTGTCAGACTCTGACCTTTGGCCGGGCTCTGCGCTGGGCATCAACGCTTCACCGCTTTCGTGCGCCACGCGCCGGGCTTCACGAATCGCCACTTCGAAAAGTCGCAGCCAACGTTCGATCTCGGGCACCTCGGCTTCCGGCATCTCGGTGCGCAGCATCAGACGCCCGCGGCCGATCATCAGCACCAGCGGTATGGCAGCGTTGACGCGGTGCGAAACCAGCGCCTGCGCCAACGGGCCCTGCAGCCAACGCAGCATCCAGTTCTTCTTGCTCGCCACGGCCACGTAGCGCTCGCGCAGATCAGCCATCTCGCCTGCCGACAGCTTGGGAAACATCACCAGCCAGCGCATCTCGGGCGGCGTCTGGTCGTCGATGCGCGTCTGCACGCCCTCGACGTACTGGTTGAACACGGCCGCCTCCATCTGCTCCTGCAGCGTGCGGTTCATCACCAGCGCATGCAGATCGGAGCCCAGACCCAATTCGCAGCGCAGGCGCAGTTCGCGGCCCGCGATGTAGGGCCGCTGTGACGGACCCCACTCCAGCCGCCACGGCGTCGCGCCCAGGCGTCCATCGACGACGAAGCCCTCGGATTGAACACCCCGGAAATCGTACTGTTTAGCCTGCGCCCAGGGCTGCACGCCGTCCCAATCCTTGGCCGACAGGTTGCCTCCACGGGTGAACAGTCGTTTCAAACCTTCGAGCATGGATTAGAGTCTCCGTGAGCCTGTCCCCAGGCGCACCTGCTGCTGAGGAGTCGTGATGATCGAAGTGTATTCTTGGCCCACGCCCAACGGACACAAGGTCCACATCATGCTCGAGGAGTGCGGGCTGCCGTACACGGTGCACGCCGTGGACATCGCGGCTGGCGACCAGTTCAAGCCCGAGTTCCTGGCCATCAGTCCCA
>JBBQMM010000370.1:0-4782 GCA_038328935.1 Burkholderiales bacterium | reverse complement strand
GCAGTGCGCATGCCGGCCTGCAAGCCGGCATCGCTTAGCGGGCTCGCCGCATGCGGCTCGAAACCCCCGCCTCGCCCCCAACCCTCTCCCTGGAAGGGAGAGGGAGCAAAGGCCCGGCCGTGACGCCCTTTTTTCTCCGCGTACGCCGGGCGCCGACAGGGGCCTTGGAGGCTCTCAGGGGTTCAGTCTGGCCTTGTGACGGGCTGCTGCGCAGCGGGCCAGCAAGGCCAGCCCCAGCGCCATCAGCACGACGGTGCCGGGTTCGGGCACCGGAGCAGTGGGCGCATCGGGAATGACGGGTGTCAGGCCGCCCCAACCCCCTGCAATGGGTGCCAGTGGCGAGAACGGCTGCGCGGGTGCGCCGGGCAGTCCGTCGTTGAAGGAGCCGCTGCCGCCCGCGGCCGCCGGCCCGGGCACTGCCATGTCCACCACGGCAGGCGTGGCGGCTGCGCCGGCTCCGCCAACCAGCGGCACGGCGTCTGGCACCGTGCTGTCAGGGCCCACCAAGGTCATCGCCGCAGGCCCTGCCCAGGCCAGCGCCCCGGCGACACCCGCCGAGGCGGGGCCCGCTGCAGGTGCTTCGAATTGCAGTTCGCTGTTCTCGGGCAGCAGCGTCAGTTGCTGGGCCGCTGGGCCGTTGGCTGCTGCGTCGGCAGGGCTGTCGGCCGCCGAGCCACCCAACAGTGAAACGAGCTCGTGGCGCGTGACGCGGCTGACGTTGCGGCATACGGTGGGCACGATGATGCAGTGCACGCCTTCGCAGTACACCAGACCGCGTTCTTCGGCCTGTGCTGACCAGCGCTGGCGCGTCACCTTGCGACACAGGCGGCCGTTGCCGAAGTGCATGTCGCGGATCTCGGGGCTGTAGCGCCAGCCGCCGGTGATGTGGCTGCGGCCGATGACGGCGATGTCGTCGTAGCGCTGCTGGTCGATGCGCGCCTTCAGCGCGGCGCGGGTGGCCGCGGGGATGTCGGTGTAGTGGTCAACCGCAGCGCTGAGTTCACCGCGATAGGGGTTGGTACCCGGGCTGTCCCACGAGCAGGTGGGCAGTGCGGCGGTTTTTGCGGCGGCTGGCGCGGCGGCGGTCTGGGCCGACCACAGAGCGATAAACGCCAACGCCACGCTCTGCAAAAGCGTTCGCTTCAAGGCCGGCAACGCGGTCGGCATCGCGGTCGGCAGCAGTTGCAGGTGCGAAGTCAGGCGTTTGAGCAGACTTTTGGGCAAGGGCAGGGGCACGGGCAGGGGCAAGACAAAAGGCAGGGGCAAAAGCCGGGACGAAAGCAGGCAGGAATGCAGCGCCGTTAGCAAGACCAGGCGCTGTGCGGGCGGCAACGCCGTCGAAGGCACATGGTTCTGTGAGCGCCCACAGTTGCCGAACACCTGCCCGCGGTATTTCAGAGCGCTTCAAAGTATATTCAAACAAGGGATTGACAAAGCTGGAATTAATCACGCAATCGCATGCCGTTTGACGCGTTGCAGTTCAATCCGGGGCGCGTTGCGGCACGGCAGCGACGCCCGCCGCCGGATACAGACCACGCTCACGCGCCATCAAGCGCACGAGCCCCAGCAGGCCGTCCATGAAGGGCGTGGCCTGGCCCAGGTGCTGGCCGATTTCGCGCACCGCGGCCAGCAGCGCGTCGATCTCCAGCGGCCGCCCCGCCACCGTGTCGTGCAGCATGCTGGTGCGAAAGCTGCCCAGCTTGCGCGTCACGGCGTGGCGGTCTTCGGGCTGCTGCTCGATGGGCACGCCAAAGGCGGCGCCGACGGCCTGCGCTTCGCGCATCACCGCGCTCATGAAGTGCCGCACCAGGTCGTCGTCCAGCACGCGGTCGCTGGCCGCGCCGGTCAGCGCAGAAATGGGGTTCATCGTCATGTTGCCCCACAGCTTGAACCACACGTCGCGCTGGATGTGCGGTGACACGGTGACCGCCACGCCGGCCTGCGTCAGCAGCTCGGCCACGGCTTGCAGCCTGCTGTCGCTTGCGTGGTGGCTTGCTCCATCGGCGCTGCCAGTGGCGCGGCCGATGATCAGGCCGTTGCCGTTGACGTGCTGCACCACACCCGGTGACGGGCTGGCGCTGGAGAAGTGCACCACACCACCGAGCACGCGCTCGGCCGGTATCAGGCTGGCGATGGCGCCACTCGGGTCCACGCTGCGCAGCGCCAGGCCGGCGCAGGGGTTGGCTGCGGGCACGCCGCCTGCGAAGAACCACCAGGGCACGCCGTTCATGGCCGTCAGCACCTGCGTGTGGGCGCCGCAAAGCGCTGCGATGGCGGGCGCCGCGGCCGTCAGAGCCGGCGCCTTCACGGCCACGATCACCAGGTCTTGCGGCCCGAGCTCGGCGGGGGAGTCGCTGGCGTGCAGCAGCACCGTGCTTTCGCGCCCCCCTTCCCCCTCCCTCTCGCGCAGCCGCAGCCCGTGCGCGCGCACCGCCTGCAAGGTGGCGCCGCGTGCCAGCGCCGACAGCTGCACCCTGCCTGCCGGCAGCCGTGTGCCCATCCACCCCGCCAGAACACCCCCCACGGCACCCAGGCCAACGATGCAGACTTTCATGCTCCCGCTCCCCGCCGCGATGCGGCGCAAACGGCGCTCCCACCGTGGGTGCGCCGGGCGCGAGGGTACAGCGGGAAATTGCAGGCCCGGCAACGGCCGCTGAACGGGTCGTTCCAGGCCCGTTTCAGAAACCTGGGCGGTTGCCGCCACGGGCGCGGCGCTGAGCCTCCGGCTCTTCGTGGCCATTGGCGCGCAGAACGCCTCTGTGCTGCGGCAAGGCCTGCGTCGCGAACATGTCGGTGCAATCGTCGTTTTTTGCGCGCTGTCGGATGCTGCGTTGATGGTGGCCGGTGTCGCCGGCCTGGGCCGGGTGCCGGCCGGCGGGCGCTTCAGTCGCCTGCCAGCAGCTTGCGATAGCCATCGCCGCCGAGCTTGCGCAAGGTGGCGATGTTCTTTTCGAAGATCGCCTCGGGCTCGGGGAAGGCTGCCACCGCGCGGCTGATGCTCTTTTCGCGCAACAGGTGCAGCGCAGGGTAGGGCGCGCGGTTGGTGTTGTTGCCCGGGTCGGTGGTGCGCGTGCCGGCAAAGCGGAACTGCGGATGAAAAGGTGCCACTTGCAGCACGCCCTCCAGGCCCTGTTCGGCCAGCACCGCTTCCACCACGCCCTGGAAGTCGTTGAAGTCGTCGAAGTCCTGCAGCACCAGCGGGTGCACGATCAGCGTGGTGTCGGTCTCGCGCGCTGGCGTGGCGGCCAGGTGTTGCAGCTCCTGCAGCAGGTGCAGCAGCAGCGCCTCGGGCGTGGTGGCGTCGCTGAGCATCCAGCGCAGCTGCCCCTTGCTGTGCACGGCCTTCGCAAAAGGGCACAGGTTCAGGCCGATCACGGCGCGCTCCAGCCAGCGCTGCATGGCGGGCAGCGCGTCGGCTGGCAAGGCAGGCGGCCCGGCCGGCGCCAGGCTGGCGGCACGCGGGGCCGGGGTGGGCTTGTGACGCGTCACCGGCTGGCTTCAGGCCGACACCGCGCTGCCGTGCCGCCTGGCGCGCCGGGCCAGCAGCGCTGCCAGGGCCAGACCGGACAGGGCCAGCGTGCCGGGCTCGGGCACATCCATGCCCAGTTGAATGGCGGCGATGCGTTGCAGCAGCAGCGCGTCGCTGCGGCTGATGCCCAGGTCGCGCGCGGCGATTTCATCGGCACCCAGGGCAACCGGGTTCAGCCCGGTGAGCGTGCCGTAGAGCGTCAGCGCGCTGAGGTAGGAACCCTGCGTGCTGGCGTGCGTGCCGTCGTCGAACCACAGGTCGATCAGACCATCGGTGCTGGCGCCGGGGGCCCAGATGTCGCGCGTGGCCACGCCGCTGTTCACGGCACGCATGAAGGCAGCGCCTACGGGTGCGATGCCCGCGAAGCCGCCGGTGCCGTCGGCAGCCGCCAAAGCCGCAGCGGCGGCGTACGAAGTGGCCAGCTCGTCGGCCATCGCTTCCAGCGTCTGGAAGAACGTGGTGGCCACGTCGGTGGTGCGCGTCACGGCCCCGGTGACGGGGTCCACGGTGGTCCTGAACGCGCCTTCCACCAGGTTCGGACGGGCCCAGGTCTGGTACAGGTACAGCTGCGTGGCGGCACTGGCAAAGCTGTTGGCGGGCAGGTTGCGCAGCAGGTTGCAGGTGCCGGCCGTGGCGCCGGTCGCCGCCTGGCACGCGGCGGTCTTGTCGGCGGCCGAGGCTGCAGCGTTGAGGAAGAAGTCGCGCTCGCGGTAGCTGTGCGCCGCACCGATGTGCACGAAGTCCTCGATCTTGTCGGCGTAGTTCTTGAAGTAGTCGGGGTTGGACGCCAGGCCCGCGCGGCGGGTCAAGGGTTCGTCGCTCTGCTCTTGCAGCACCACCTGGCTCCAGGTCTGCGAACCGATGTTGCCGCGCAGGTCCCAGTTGGCCGGATTGCTGTTCAGCAGGTGGCCGCGCAGCGAAGCGGCATTGCGCGTGGAAAGCGCCACGTCGTAGTCCAGCCCGGCCTGCACCGTGAACTGCTTGAAGATGCCGGCCACGCCGCCCCAGGGGTGGGGCTCGAACGCGTTGCTGCCACTCGGGTTGGTGACGAACATCGCAGCCGTCAGGTCGCGCACGTTGGCGGTGTTGTAGCTCATCACCGGGTCGGAGCGGCCGAAGGTGTAGCTGTTGCCCACGAACAGCACCGAGGTGGGTGCAGCGGCGGCGGCGCTGTGCAGTGCCAGTGCGGTGATGAGCAGGGCCAGAGGGCGCATCAGGTGTCTCCAGTGGGGGTGGTGGCGGTGGCGGTGGCG
>JBBQMM010000369.1:0-4796 GCA_038328935.1 Burkholderiales bacterium | reverse complement strand
GCCCGGCCTGCGCGTGGAGGACTGGTTAGCCACGCAGAGCTGAAGAACGAAGAGAGCACGCACAGGGGAGAGCCGAATCGTGCAAGACGTCTTCGACTTCAGGAATTGCCTGATCGATGAGTACAGCGCCTTTTCGCGCAGGTTCTCGAAGATCGCTGCGCCCGACCTCTTGCAGAAGGTCGAAGACGAGTATGAGCGCGGCCGCTACGGGTCGGAGCCGCTCATTCAAATCAATCCCAACTACAAGCGCAGCCGGCGCCTGTTCGTGCGCCAACGTCGAGCACCACCACAGTGGCATCCGCTACGACAGCCCCGCCGAGCGCCATGACGGCCGTGAAGTGCCCATCTTGGCAGCCCGTCTCGCGCTGTACCTCACAGCCCGAGAGCGCCACCCGTCGCGCTGGTCAGCCAACACGCGCGACTGGATTCGTCATGGCGAGAGACAACCCCGGTGCAGGATGGCGAACCCGGGGCCGGTGTAGTTGATCGGCAGGCGCCTTACCAGCCGTAAAACCGGGGCCACTCCTGCACGCTGCCTGCTGCGTCCAGCACCGCGTAGGCCGGAAACTGCGCTGCCGTGGCGCAAGCGTGGTTGGGCAGCACGCGCAAGCGCGTGCCCACCGGGAACTGCACATTCACCGGCGTTTCAATCGGTCCATCGCGCCAGGACAAAATGCCGTGCTCCTGGTTGGCGCTGCTCATCACCAGCCCGTCGATGAGCGTGCCCGCTTCGTCACACACCGCGCCATAGCCAAAGTCCACCGCTTGCGCCTGCGTGCCGCGGTCGCGGCTCATCGCCATCCAGCCCGCGTCTACCAGCACCCAGCCTTTTTCCAGTTGGTGGCCGATCACGGTGCACAGCACCGACAGCGCAATCTCGTCCGTGCTGCACACGCCCACGCCATGCATGACCAGGTCCTGGAACACGTAGACGCCGGCACGCACTTCGGTCACGCCATGAAGCTGCTGTGCGGACAAGGCAGTCGGGGTGCTGCCCACGCTGACCTCCGGGCAGGCAAGGCCGGCCGCACGCAGCTTCTGGGCCGCCTGCACGCAACGGCTGCGTTCCTGTTCCGCCATCGCCTGCAGCGCCTCGGGCGTGCGGCAGTCGTAGCTGGCGCCGGCGTGCGTCATCACCCCCAGCAGCCGCGCGCCGCCATCGTGCAGGCTGCGGCCCACCTGCAGCAGCAGGGGGTTGTCGGGCTCGATGCCGGCCCGGTGGCCATCGGTGTCGACCTCGATCATCGCGTCGAACACATGCCCGTCGTGGTGCTCCGATGCCAGCGACTGTGCCGCCGCCAACGAGTCCACCAGCACGGTGAGGCGGCAACCCCGTTCGCGCAGCGCCCGCGCCTGCTTCAGCTTTTGTGCCGTGATGCACACGGCGTACAGGATGTCGTTGAAACCGGCGTCAAAAAAGACCTCGGCCTCCTTCAAGGTAGAGACGGTAATGCCGTGTGCGCCGGCCTGCGCCTGCAGGCGCGCCACAGGCACGCTTTTGGCCGTCTTCACGTGCGGGCGCAGGCGCACGCCCAGGCCGTTCATGCGCTGTTGCATGCGCTGGATGTTGTGCAGCAGCCGGGTTTCGTCCAGCAGCGCCGCGGGGGTGGGCAGGTCGTGCAGATTCATCGATGAAGTGCTTTCAGAATGCAGGGCAGGGCGCCTGATCAGGCGGGTGGTGTCGGAAGGGGCCGCGTCGACCACGGACCCAGCCCCAACGCACTGGCGCTGACCAGAGCCAATGCCAGCCAGATGAACACAAAACCGACCAGGCGTTGCAGCTGGAAAGCTTCGCCGAAAACGAACACCGCCAGCAGCAACTGCAGCGTCGGTGACAGATATTGCAGCATGCCGATGGTGCTCAGGGGCAGCCGCCGCGCGCCAGCAGAGAACATCAGCAGCGGCAGCGCCGTCAGCGGGCCGGACAGCAGCAGCAGGCCCACCAGCGAGGCGGGGCCCTGCACGAGGGCGCCACCCCCATAGGCCTGCAGCCACAGCAGCGCCGGCACGGTCAAAGGCGCCAGCAGCAGGCTTTCCAGCGCCAGCCCCTCCAGTGCACCCAGTGGCGCCGTCTTGCGCAGCAGGCCGTACAGCCCAAAGCTGCACGCCAACACCAAAGCCACCCAGGGCAGTCGCCCGGTTGCCAACGTGAGCCACACCACCCCGGCGAGGGCCAGCGCCACCGCCGCTTTCTGCACCGGCTGCAGCCGTTCCTTCAACACCAGCACGCCCAGCAGCACACTGACCAGGGGGTTGATGAAGTAGCCCAGGCTGGCTTCCACCACCTGGCCGCTCTGCACGGCATAGACGTAGACGAACCAGTTGCACATCACCAAAGAGCCGGTGACGCTGAAGAGCAGCCACTGCCGGCCCTTGGACAGTGAAACGCGCAACCAGGCCCACTGCCCGCGCCAGGCCAGTATCAGCAGCACGAACAGCAACGACCACACCGAACGCTGCAGCACCACCTCCAGCGGCGGCACGTGCTTGATGAAATGAAAGTAGAGCGGGAACAGCCCCCACGCCACGAAGGCGCCGGTGGCATACAAGGCGCCGGCGCGGCGTTCGGCTGAAGACTGTGTGAGCATGTGGCCCGCATTGTGTTCGGTGCCACAGCCGGCGCAGCTTCTGCGCGCGGCGCCAAGCCGCCAGCGGGCGTGGCTGCTGCCGGCCCAGCCGGCCCACTGTGCGGAATGCGATGTCGGTCCGCGGCTGACTTTGGCCCCTGGGGCAAGCCCGTGGGTGGCTGCGTTCGTTGGCCGCAACAATGGCTGCATGTCACACACCCAGGTCAGGCGCGTCCTTGCGGCCGAAGGAGTTTCCAACTTCGGCAGCATGCTCAGCCGGCTGGCCATTCCGTGGCTGGCGGCCTTGTCGCTTCAGGCCACACCGGCGCAGATGGCGCTGCTGCTGGTGGCCGATGTGATGGCCGGCGCCGTCGGCGCGCTGCTGCTGGGCAGCTGGGTGGACGGGAGCCGTAAACGCACGGTGATGCTGTGTGCCGACGGCGGCCGCGCCGGCTTGCTGGCGTTGCTGGCGTTGGCAGCCTGGCTGGGTTGGCTCGACATGACTGCGTTGGTGCTGGCGGCGGCACTGTCTGGGGCCCTGAGCATGGCTTTCGAGCTGGCACGATCAGCCTGGATGGCGCAGCAGGTGGCACGGGTCGATCTGCCGCGGCGCAATGCGCAGCTCTCGGTGGTGGGCAGCCTGTCGGAGACTGCAGCGTTTGCCGTCGGTGGCTGGCTGTACCAGGGCCTGGGGGCGGTGTGGGCGTTGACCGTGGACGCTGCGAGCTATCTGGTGTCGGCCTGGTTCCTGCGCGGCGTGGGCGAACCCATGCCCGCTGCCTCTGCGGCTGGTGCGGTGGCCGCCGCACCCGCAAGCAGCTGGCGCCAGCGTCTGCGCGGTGCGCTGGAGCAGGCGCAACAGGGCCTGCGGGCGGTGGCCGAAAGGCCGCGCCTGCGCGCCTTGGCCGCCATCGAAGCGCTGGGCTCGCTGGCTTTTGCGCTGACGGGCACGGTGTACACGCTGTTCGTGACCCGCGAGCTCAAGCTGCCCACCAGCGAGCTGGGCATGATTGCCGCGCTGGGCGGACTGGGCGCTGTGCTGGGTGCGACCTTTGCGCCACGGCTGGGCCGCAGCTTGGGTGCAGGGCGCACCATGGCGCTCGGTCTGACCGCATTCGCCTTCGGTACTGCCTGCATTCCGATGGCGCAGGGCGCGGGCTGGATGGTGGCGGCCTGGTTGGTGGCGCATCAGGTGGTGGGCGACGCAGGGCACACGCTGCACGACGTGCACGACCGCACCTTGCGACAGACTGCCGTGCCGGTGGCGCTGCTGGCGCGCGCTGACGCGGGTGTGCGCACCGCCGGGCAGCTGTCGCTGCTGGCGGGTGCCGCGCTGGGTGGCTGGCTGGGCGCAGCCTGGGGCTACCGCCCGGTGTTGTGGCTGGCGGTTGCCTGCGCTGCAGGCGCAGCGTGGGTGGCGGCCGCTCGGCTGGGCGATGGGTCGGCCGCTGCTGTCGCGCTGCAAGGTCGAGAGGGGCCTGGGTCCACGTAAGTGGGCGATGGGCGATGCGCATTGGACGATGGGCAGCGCCAACGGCCACCCGCGATGCGCCGGGCCCGCCACGGGTTGCGGATTCGAAGCTACCGTATCCATCTTCATCAACCTGGAGACTGTCTTGAGCGAACCCACTGCCTACAAGCCGCCTGCCGTCTGGACCTGGAACAAGGACAACGGGGGCCAGTTCGCCAATATCAACCGGCCCATTTCCGGCCCTACGCACGACCAGGAATTGCCCGTGGGGCAACACCCGCTGCAGCTGTATTCGCTCGCCACGCCCAACGGCGTGAAGGTCACGGTGATGCTGGAAGAGCTGCTTGCCCAGGGCCACGCGGGCGCCGAATACGACGCCTGGCTGATCCGCATCAACGAAGGTCAGCAGTTCAGCAGCGGTTTCGTCGGTGTAAACCCGAATTCCAAGATTCCGGCGCTGATGGACCGCAGCGGGCCGGCACCGGTGCGGGTGTTCGAGTCGGGCGCCATCCTGATGTACCTGGCTGAAAAGTTCGGCGCCTTCCTGCCTGCTGCTGGCGCTGCGCGGGCTGAATGTCTGTCGTGGCTGTTCTGGCAGATGGGCAGCGGCCCCTATCTGGGGGGCGGCTTTGGTCACTTCTATGCCTATGCGCCGACGAAGATGGAGTACCCCATCGACCGCTTTGCGATGGAGGTGAAGCGCCAGCTGGACGTGTTGAACCGGCGCCTGGCAGACAGTGCTTTCCTGGCCGGCGACG
>JBBQMM010000368.1:0-4809 GCA_038328935.1 Burkholderiales bacterium | reverse complement strand
TGCCCAGCGTCGCGCTCAGCCCCCACACCACCAGACCCGGGTTGAAGCGACGCAGCCGCGCCAGCGCCAGCTGCACCTGCACGCCGCGTTTGTTGCCGATCAGCTCATGCCACTCGTCGACGATGACGGATTGCACGCCGCCCAGTTCCAGCGCGGCGTTCTCGCGCGTCAGCAACAAGCTCAGCGATTCGGGTGTGGTGACGAGCGCCTGCGGCAACCGGCGGTCCTGGCGCGCGCGTTCGCTGCTGGGGGTGTCGCCGGTGCGCTGGCCCAGCGACCAACCCGGCATCAAGGCTTCCAGCGGCGGCCTCAGCGCCCGTGCGGTATCGGCCGCCAGCGCCCGCATCGGGGTCAGCCACAGCACCTTCAATGACGGCGCATGGGTGGGCACACTGGTATTCGCATGGTTGGGTGCATGGTTGGGTGCATGGTTGGGTGCATGGTTGGGCGCGTCGGTTGACGCAACGTTGCCGCGCGCGCTCGTCAGCGCCTGCGCACGCAGCAGCGCACCCAACCACACGGCGTAGGTCTTGCCGCTGCCGGTGGTGGCGTGCAGCAGCCCGCTGCGGCCAGCGGCGAAGGCCGCCCAGACTTCACGCTGGAACTCGAAGGGCTGCCAGGACAGGCTGGCAAACCAGGCTTCAACCTCCGCGGCGCCCGCAGGGAATGTACCCACCGTTTTCATGTTACTCATGATCGCCCAAAGCGCCTCCAACTTCTGTCCGGGAGATCACATACCCCGCAAACCGGGGGGTCGGCGAGACCTCTCCGCAAACCTGCCGATGACACAATTCATTACATGTGGACGCAGTCGAAGTCTTCTTGAATCCCATCCTCACCCCCCGCGACCTGGCCAGCCTGCGCGACACCGAAGGCAGCGATAGTGTGGGCGGGTTTGCCCTGGAAGGCACCGACGCCGGATCTGCAGCCGCAGCCAGAGAACGCGCGCCACTGCCGGCCGAAGCGCGCCACCAGGCCGAGCGGCAAACGCTGGAGATGCACCGCCTGTTCCACCAGGGCCAGCACAACGAGGCCTTCCAGGCCGGGCAGCAGGCTCTGGCGCTGTGGCATGCACTGCAGGAACATGCACTGTCGTGCGAGGTGCTGCGCGTGTTGTCGTCCGCCTGCATGGAACACGAACAGGGGGTCGAGGCGCTGGCGCTGGCTCGCCATGCGCTGCGGCTGGCTCGCATGCGGGTGCTGCCCGTGGCGATGGTCCAGGCGCTGGCGCTGCTGGGCGTGTTGCACGGTCGGCTGCATGACGTGGGCGTCGGCGAAACTTTGGTGATGCAGGCGCTGTCACGGGCCCGCGAGCTGCACAAACGGCCGGTGCTGATGCAGACCCTGGACGCACTGCTGTGCGTGCTGCTCGAAGCGCATGAGGTGCAGCGCCTGGCCGGCGACTCGGAGTCCATGCAGGCCACCGCGCAACGGCTGCAACGCCATGCCAACCATGCGCTGGCGCAAAGCGGCCCCATGCCCGATAACTTCGTCGACCTCCAGCTGCGCGTGCATGCGGCGGCCGCGCTGTCGGCCTGCGGCCGGCCGGCCGATGCGCTGCCGGTGCTCACCGAGTGCACCGAATTGGCACGCCAGGCCGGGTACCGCGGCGCCGGCCTGTGGGCCCGGCTGTACGGCGCACAGGCGTCGATGCTGATGGGCAACGACGCAGCAGCATTGGCGGCGGTGCAGATGCTGGCACCGATGCTCTCGGCCGACGAGCCACCGCGGCTGCGCCTGGCTCATTTGGGCCTGCAGGCATTGTTGGCCGAACGCGTGGGCGCGCAGGAAAGCGCTGACGAGCACCGCATCGCCGCCCACACGCTGCGCGATTCGCTGCTGCGCCAGCGCTTCAAGCTGCGCGCCACGCTGCGCCGCAACGCCGAAGACGTGATGCAGCACCTGACCACGATCGACCGTGATGGGCAGGAACGGGACGTGCCGCCGCGAACGGTGCTCGATCCGGCACCGCCCCCGACGGGTGCCACGGCAAAGGCAACGGGCGTGGCCGCCGCCGGCTTGGCCCCGGCGTTCCCGGCCACCGCAACAACACCATCAGCTGCAGCCGAGCCCGGCACGGCGTGACGCTGCCCGCTGCGGTTGCTCACTGAGATTGCTCAGTGAGATTGCTCACTGAGATAGCTACTGACGCAGCCCACTGGCGCGGCCCGCGGCCAGCGGTGCTTGATCCTTCAGCCTGCACCCGCACTCAGGATCCAGCCCTCGACAGCATCCACTTCAGGCGGCAGGCCGTAGCCGGGCTGCAGCCGGGCCCAGGCAGCCTGCGCAAGGCACAGCACGGCATCCAACCGGTCGCCTGCAGCGTCGGCCACCAGCTCGCCAGCCTGTGCCGGCGTGAGCTTCAAGCGCAGACCCAGGCGCGTGCGCCCTTGTTCCAGGGATTCGACGATGTCCTTGCGCGCCAGCAGCCGGTCGCTGTCCTTGCTGTTCTTGTAAGACCGCCGACCGATCAGCTCGAACGCCAGCAGTCCGGGGTAGCCCTCGAGAGCAACACGGTGCTCATCGCCGTCACACAGCCGCGGCAGGTGCACGCCGGCGTCCATCAGACGCGACAGGCCCTCGTAGTACATGAAACCCACCGGCACATAACGGGTCTGCAACGGGCTCGTGGAACGGATGCCCGGCATCACGGCATCGGTGGCGCGGTGCAGCAGCCGCCGGCCGGCCGGCTGGGTGTTGCCCCAGGCGTCCACCAACGCGCGAAAGTCCATCCGGGTGGCACAGCGCTGGCGCACCGCGTTGATAACGCTGCGCGTATCGGTACCGAGCCCCTGCGCCTGCACAAAGGCCCGCGGCAGGCCGAACGGAAAGTCAAAGGCGCCGAGCCACGGCCCCGGGCTGCGCAGCGCTTCTTCGAAGGCGCCCAACGTCGGCAGCGCCTGCAGGCCTTGCAACTGCAACACATGGCCGCGCACGACGCCGCGCGCCACCACCACCGGCTTGCGTTTGCTGGGTGCACTGCTGAAGTCGACGCCCCACAACTCCATCGCCGTCAACGCCAAGCCCATGTCATCGCGCGGGCGGCCCCCGACACCAGCAACCAGGCAGACCAGGAAGAGCAGGCAGACAAGGCAGGGCGGGATGAGGCAGCAAAGGGCATGCGCCGATTCTGCATGGCATGCACCAGCGGTACAGTGACGGCCATGACACAAGCCCATCCGGTCCTGGTTGAAGCGCTGCGCGGCGGCGTCGTGGAGTCGGTACACCGCGGGGCCGTGGCGGTGCTCGACGCCGACGGCGCCGTGCACACCGCGGTCGGCGACATCGAGCACCCGGTCTTCCCGCGCTCGGCGGTGAAGGTGCTGCAGGCGCTGCCGCTGGTTGAAAGCGGGGCTGCCGACCGCTGGCAGCTGAGCAACGAAGAACTGGCGCTGGCCTGCGCTTCACACGGCGGCGAGCCGCGCCATGCCAGCACCGCAGCGGCGATGCTGGCCAGGGCGGGTGTGGACGTGGCGGCGCTCGAATGCGGCACCCACTGGCCTTACAACGACACCGCCATCAAGGCGCTGGCCGCCGCCGGCCAGCAGCCCAGCGCGCTGCACAACAACTGCTCGGGCAAACACGCGGGCTTCGTCTGCCTGGGTTGCTGGCTGGCCGACGAGGGGGCTGGCAGCAGCGACCGCCGCGCCTTTCTCAGTGGCTACATCAAGCCCGGCCATCCGGTGATGCGCGAGGTGACGGCAGCGCTGCAAAGCACCACTGGCTACGACCTGGCGCAGGCGGCGGTGGGCACCGACGGTTGTTCGATACCCACCTACGCCGTACCGCTGCGTCACCTGGCGCTGGCCTTCGCCCGCATAGGCACAGGCGTGGGCCTGTCCGCGGGCCACCAGCGCGCGGCGCAGCGTCTGCGCGCGGCCGTGGCTGCCGCGCCCTACATGGTGGCCGGCAGCGGGCGCTTCGACAGCCGCGTGATGACGCTGCTGGGCGAGCGCGTGTTCTGCAAAGTGGGCGCCGAAGGCGTCTATTGCGCCGCGCTGCCGGCGCTCGGCCTGGGTGTGGCCATCAAGATGGACGACGGCAACAACGCGCGCGCTTGTGAAGTGGTGATGGCAGCGTTGATCGGCCGCCTGGTGGCGTTGTCTGACGACGAGCGCGCCGTCATCGACGAACTGGCCGACCTGAAGCTCAGCAACTGGAACGGTATCGAAGTGGGCCGCTTGCGCGCCACTCCGTTGCTGCACGGCCGCCCCTCCTGAAACCCGAAGGCTGAAGCAGGGGGCTGAAGCAGGCGCTGAAGCAGGGCTGACCCTATGCGTCGTCCTGCGTCAACAACGCCACCGTGGCGCCCTGGCTGCCACCGCCCAGCAGGCCCACCCTGGTGTAGACCGCCAGCTTGCCGCGGGTGTCCTCGATGTCCAGGTTGCGCATCGTCAGCTGGCCGATGCGGTCGGCGGGCGTGAAAGCTCCGGCGCCCTTTTCCATCGTCAGCCGCTCGGGGTGGTAGGTGAGGTTGGGGCTCTCGGTGTTCAGCAGGCTGTAGTCGTTGCCGCGCCGCAGTTCCAGCGTCACTTCACCGGTGATGGCACGCGCCACCCAGCGCTGTGCGGTCTCGCGCAGCATCATGCACTGCGGGTCGAACCAGCGGCCCTGGTACAGGAAGCGGCCCAGCTTGCGGCCGTTCATGCGGTACTGCTCGATGGTGTCTTCGTTGTGGATGCCGGTCACCAGCCGTTCATACGCGATATGCAGCAACGCCATGCCCGGAGCCTCGTAGATGCCGCGGCTCTTGGCTTCGATGATGCGGTTCTCGATCTGGTCGCACATGCCCAGGCCGTGCCGACCGCC
>JBBQMM010000367.1:0-4824 GCA_038328935.1 Burkholderiales bacterium | reverse complement strand
ATCAGCAGGTTGCGGCAGCTCAGGATGTCGAGCCGCGTGAAAGGCGGGTCGAGCACGTCGTCGAGCTGGGCGAAGAGCACCCTGTCGCGAATGGGTTTGCCGACGACCAGTTCGCCCCCCTGGGGTGTGAAGTAGCGCGCCACGACCTCGGGCGGCATGCTGGCGCCGATGGTGGCAGGGTAACGGCCCGCGCGGGCCGTGGCGATGGCGTCGGGGCTCAGATCGGAGGCGAAGATCTGCAGGCTGCAATCGTGATGCCCGGGCAGGCGGCGCAGAGCCTCGGAGAACACGATCGCCAAGGTGTAGGCCTCCTCGCCGGTGGAGCAGCCGGCAACCCAGGCGCGGAACCTGGTCTCGCTCCCCCGCCGCGCCAGCAGCGCCGGCAGCGCGGCATCGAGCAGGTACTGCCAGACGGCGGCGTCGCGGAAGAAGCTGGTGACGCCAATCAGCAGTTCCTTGAACAGCAGGTCGATCTCCTGCGGGTTGCGCCGCAGAAACTGCACGTACTCGGCCAGCACGGCCAGGCCATGGATCGCCATGCGGCGTTCGATGCGGCGGTTCAGCGTGCTGGGTTTGTAGAGCGAAAAGTCGTGCCGCGTTCTGTGCCGCAGCAGGCTGAAAATGCCCTGGATGGTGTCGGCCGACTCGACTGGCGCATCGGTCGGCGCATATGTTGGCGCATATGTCGGCGCATGTGCCGTCCCACGGGTCGCCGCCGGGTCGGGCCCGGGTTCGCCGCTGCGCAGCGACGCACGGCCGTTCCAGGCTGCGCAGGCCAGGATGCGCTCGGGCATGTCTGCCGGCAGCGCCACGATGTCGGCAAAGCCCGCGGCGATGGCACTGCGCGGCATCGAGTCGAACTGTGCCGACGAAGGCTCCTGCACGACGGTCAGGCCGCCCACGGCCTTCAGGGCCTGCAGCCCCAGCGTGCCGTCCGACCCCATGCCCGACAGCACGACACCGACGGCCGATGCTCCCTGGTCGCGCGCCAGGGACGAAAACAGCACATTCACCGGCAGCCGCATGCCTCGGAGTTCGGTGGGCGGCGTCAGGTGCAGCACGCCCTGCGCCAGGCTGAGTTCGGCGTTCGGCGGAATCACGTAGACGTGGTCGGCCTCGACACGCATCTGTTCGCCGGCTTCGCAGACGCTCAGCGGCGTCACCCGCTGCAGCAACTCGGCCAGCATGGCCTTCTGTGTCGGGTCCAGGTGCTGGACCACGATGTAGGCCAGGCCGGCGTTCGCAGGCACCCGTGCAAAGAACTGCTCGAACGCTTCCAGGCCGCCCGCCGAGGCGCCGATGCCCACGATGTGCACAACCGCGGCAGGCTGGTGACTCGCGGGGGATGTGGGCGAGGAAGTCATGGCCGAGTGTGCGCCCTGTCAGCCTGCGGCGCGTGCCCAGTCGGGCGCCGGCTTGCCGGGTGCTTCAGTACCCGGCGGCCAGCGGCCCTGGCCCTGGCCCTGGCCCTGGCCCTGGCCCTGGCCCTGGCCCTGGCCCTGTGGGCATGAACGCCATCAATACGGGCCCGCCTTCAGGGGTTGCAGTGACCACGGCGTGCGCGCTGGCGCCACCGGCCCGGGACTGCACCGTGCAGCTTTGCCGGCCCTGCCCGTTGCGCAGCGCAGCGAACAGGCCCCGAACCGCGTCGCGGCATTCGGGCACCAGCAGGTCTTCGATGGGGCGACCGGCCCACGCCTGCTCTGCGCCCGTCTGCGCGGCCAGCCAGTCCCCGGCCAGGCGATTGGCGGTGACGACCTGTCCTTCGGTGTCGAGCGTCAGGTAGGCGAACGGCGCCAGTTCGAACAGCACGTTGCAATTCTTCAGGTCTTCGGTGAGCTGGAGCCGGTCTTGCTCGGCCTGTTCGTGCTGCAGGTCCAGTTCCACCTGGTGCACTTGCAACTCATGCAGAAGCTTGAGCGCATCGCTTGCGCTGCTGGGCGCGCTGGCCAGGTGATGCAGCAGTGTCAGCGCCTGCGTGCCGGTGCCCCAGCCGCCTGTCGAGGGCGCGGTGCCCTCTTTGATCCGTGCTTCGGCGTGCGTGCGCAACTTGTTCTGCATGGTGGTTTCGGCGGGTAGGCGGATTGGTATTCTCTGTCAGCAAGCGCTTGTCCGCGCGAAGGATACGCTGCGCTTCACGTGTTCGCTGTCGAACAGACAGTGCACCGCCAACCCGGGCACGATGCGAGGACAAGCGGTTGCAAATGCTGCCGCGGCATTCGAAAGACCTGCGCGATGAAGAACTTTCCTGTGGTTTGTGTCGGTGGCTCCGCGGGGGGCCTGGACGCCTACATCCGGCTTCTGAAGCAGCTGCCGGCCGACATGGGCGTGGCGGTTGTCATCGTCAATCACATCACCACGATGCCGACCCAGCTGCACGAGGTATTGCCGCGCTTTTCCAGCATGCCGGTGGAGCTGATCACCGAAGATATGGTGCTCCGGCCAGACCACGTTTACATCATCCCTGCCAACCGCGACCTGCACGTCGACGGCGAAGTGTTCCACCTGGCACCGATCTCGAAGCCGCGCGGCTGGCCCGACGTGATCACGGTCTTCCTGCAATCACTGACCCGGTTCTGGGGCGGCAAGCTGATCGCCGTCATCGTTTCCGGCTACGACGGCGACGGCGCCGCGGCGCTGTGCGGAATCAAGGAAGTGGGCGGCACCACGATGGCCCAGAAGTTGGACACCGCCATTCAGCCCGACATGCCGCAGAGTGCCATTGCCAGCGGTTGCATCGACTTCGTGTTGTCTCCGGAAGACATCGCGAAAGAGATCGTGCGCATCGCCCGCGCCGCGGAGCTGACCGCGCCCACGAACTCCTTCGCCGGGACGTCGATGCCGACCGTGTCGTAAGCAACGGTGAGGGTCACCGACGTGCAGCTGCGCAAGGCAAGGGCCATCGGTGTCGGGTTCGTCTTCCTCTGGTTCTTTGTCGGTTCCCTCTCCCTTCCAGGGAGTGGGTTGGGGGCGAGGCGGGGGTTTCGAGCCGCATGCGGCGAGCCCGCTAAGCGATGCCGGCTTGCAGGCCGGCATGCGCACTGCAAGTCAGGGTGCAATGCCGGCAAATCAACGACTTGGAAGTTTTGTTTCTCCTGAGGCTGAGAATGTTTTGATCGTGCCCGCTCGTCGCTCCAAAACACACCCGCTCTTCGTTGCAAATGCGCGCCATAGCGCGAGCTATGGCTGTGCCTTGCGCCAGAGCCAGGAGGCTCCGGCCTTCGCCAGGCACGAACAGTCCTCAGGACTGTTTGAGTCCGGGCTCAGCCTCAATCGGGCGCGTTTTGAAGCGCCGCTCGTCCACGCTCGAAAAACTCTCAGCCTCTGAGCGCGACGCCATTGCGCCGGGCGCTTGAGGTCTGCATGATCGAAGCCACCAAGACGGAGTCGACCTTGCCTGCCCGCGACGAACTTCCCATTGCAGCGCTGCGCCAGCTCTGGCAAGCCGCCGGCGGCGCCGAGGACGCCTTGCAGCGTGTCAGTCTGGGCGGGGCCGAGCCGGTGCTGGCCTCGTCCTTTGCCGTCGGCACTGCGGCGCAGGCCTCGCTGGCGGCCGGCGCGCTGGCCGCGGCCGAGCTGGGCCGGTGGCGCAATGGCCTGACGCAGCAGCTGGCGGTGGACATGCGCCATGCGGCGCTGGAGGCCTGCACCTGCTTTCGCATCGACGGCCAGCCGGTGCCGCTGTGGGACAAGCTGTCGGGGCTGTACCCCTGCGGCGATGACGATGGCGCCGGTGGCTGGGTGCGCATCCACACCAACTTCGCGCACCACCGCGACGCCGCGCTGCGCCTGCTGGGTCTGCTGGGCCTGCCGAGCCTGACAGACGGCGCCAGCGCCGAACCGGCCGACGTCCGGCAAAGCCTGCGCAGCTGGCATGCGCTTGATTTCGAGCAGGCCGCCGCCGATGCCGGTGGAGCGGTGGCTGCGCTGCGCAGCTTCGACACCTGGGACCGGCACCCGCAGGGCCAGGCGGTGGCCCGCCAGCCGGTGCTGCAATGGACGCGCCTGGGCGATGCGCCGCCACGCGCGCTGCCGCCACTGCCGCTGCAGGCGCGGCCGCTGCAGGGCGTGCGCGTGCTCGACCTGACGCGCATCCTGGCCGGGCCGGTGGGCACGCGCACGCTGGCGGCCCACGGTGCTGACGTGCTGCTGGTGAACTCGCCCAGGCTGCCCAACATCGAGGCCCTGGCCGAAACCAGCCGCGGCAAGCTGTCGGCGCTGGCCGATCTGCACACCGCCGCCGGTCGCCACGCCTTCGAGCGCGTGCTGCGCGATGCGCATGTCTTCGTGCAGGGCTACCGGCCGGGCGCGCTGCAGCGGCTGGGCTACGGCGCCGAGGCGTTGGCCGAAGCGCACCCCGGCATCGTCGTCGTATCGCTGTCGGCCTATGGATCCACGGGCCCGTGGGCGGGCCGGCGCGGTTTCGATTCACTGGTGCAGACGGCCAGCGGCTTCAACATGACCGAGGCCCAGGCCTGCGGCAGCGGGGCCGCGCGCGCGTTGCCGATGCCGATCCTGGACCATGCCTCGGGGCACCTGATGGCGCTGGCCGCCTGCGCTGCGCTGCTGCGCCAGCAACACGAAGGCGGCAGCTGGCACGTGCAGGTGTCGCTGGCCGCCACCGGCCACTGGCTGCGGATGCTGGGGCGCGTGGCCGATGGCTTCAGCGCGCCCCCGCCCGACTTCGGCCCCTACCTCGAAACCACCGACAGCGGCTTCGGCCGGCTGACCGCGCTGCGCCATGCGGCACAACTGTCGGCCACGCCGCCAGCCTGGACGCGCCCGTCGGTGCCACCCGGCACGCACCCGATGGCTTGGCCGGCG
>JBBQMM010000366.1:0-4831 GCA_038328935.1 Burkholderiales bacterium | reverse complement strand
GATGGCGTCGATCTCTCCGCGCAGCGCCTTGGCCAGCGTCCGGTCGTTGACCCGGCTGCTGGCCAGCGGTGCATCGCCTTGCAGGACCGCGTCTTCCACTGCCCCCAGCGTGCCGCGCTTGGGTTTGATCGGCAACGCGCCGGTCAGCACTTCGTACAACAGCACTCCCAGGCTATAGACATCGCAGGCGACCGTGATGGCCTGCCCGGCCACCTGCTCTGGTGCCGCGTAGTGCGGCGTCAGCACCTGTCCTAGTTCCTGTGTCAAGCCCGCATCGTTCGACGTTGCTTCGCTCAACAGCTTGGCGATGCCGAAATCCAGCAGATGAGCCTGCCCGTCTGCCGAAACAAGCACGTTCGGCGGCTTCAGATCCCGGTGAACCACCAGGCGCCCATGGGCGTAAGCGACGGCCCGAACCACCTGCACAAACAGCCGCAGCCGCGCCCGGACACCCATCGCATGAGCCTCACACCAGGCGTCCAGCGGCTGCCCGTCGATGTACTCCAGCGCCAGGTAAGGCCGACCGCGATCATCCAGACCGGCGTCGTACAGCCGTGCGATCGCCGGGTGTTCGAGCAGCATGCCGATCTCGCGCTCGCGCGCCATGCGTTCGGCCAGGCCCGCGCCCCAGGCCAGCCGTGGCAGCTTCAATGCGACCTGGCGCTTGAAGCGGCCGTCGGCGCGCTCGGCCAGCCAGACGCTGCCCATGCCGCCGCGGCCGATGGGGTGCAGCAGGCGGTAGGGGCCGATCAATTCACCGCTGCGCGCCGTCTCGTCGTCGGCGCCCAGGCGGGGCAGCGCGGACAGTCGGTCGCCGTTGTCGGCGACGGCGTGGCTTTGAAGCATCTCGCGCAAACGATCAGTGTAGGGCTGGTCTGCCGCGGGCAGCGTCGCCAGCCAGGCTTCTCGCTGCGCCGGCGCAAGGGCCAGAGCCTGGTCGAGCAGGCGGCTTAGAGCAACGATGTCGGTGGAGCTCAATGTCATTAGCGGTCCTCGATCAAGGCTTGCGGCTCCAGCCAGCAGGAGCGCATTGACAACGCTGCATGCAACGTCGACAGCAAATGATGTGGTCGAACGCCAACAACGGGTTCGGTGTGTGCTTGGCGCAGAGACAAGGCACCTGTACTGAATGCAACCAGCCGAAGCCGAAGTCCGCATGAACAGCCCTCACGCTTCTGAACTGTTCGCGCGCCACGCGCTTTCTCCCAGTTTGGCAAATTGAAAGTGTCTTGTCACCTCTGACGAAGCTCGTTGACAGACCCGACGATTGGCGTGCCAGCGCCCCTGCGCGGACACCGACTGCGTCACCGCTCCACCTGTCGCAGGATGGCGGCCCCTGACGTGTAACCCGCACCAAATGCACACACCCCGATGCGCAGCGGCGCCGGCTTTTGCCGCAACACCGTGTCCAACGCCAGCGGTATCGAACTGGACGAGGTATTGCCCTGTTGTCGAATCTCGTTCCAGACCTGATGCTCAGCGAGCTTCAAACGCGAGCGCATGGCATCAATGATGCGGCCATTGGCCTGGTGCGGCACGATCAGGTCCAACTCTCCGAGCGTGCTGGAATCGCTGATACAGGCCGTGGCGAGTGCCGAAACCATATCCCGCACCGCTTCGGCGAAGACGCGTTTCCCGTCCATGTACACGTGCTTGCCCTGCCCCGGCAAAGGCACACCGAGGGTGCCCCGGCCATCGCCGCGAGCACTGACAATTGGGCGCATGAGCTGCATGCTGTGGCGATTCCTTGGGAGGGACGCCTTGGCGCCGCTGCACAGAACCGTGGCCGTGGCCGCATCAGCAAAGATCGGCGAGGTCTGGGGATCGCGGATATCCACGATGGACCGCATCACTTCCGTGGTCAGCACCAGTACATGGCTTTTGGGCCGCTGCTGCAGAAAATCCCATGCCTGCGCCAGCGCATACACGTATCCGCTGCACGCCGCCTGCAGGTCGTAAGCCGGCATCTGGCAACCCGGCGCCAAGCGCTGCAGCACCTGGCATGCCGTTGACGGTGAAATCGCCAGCGGCGTGCTGGTGCTGCAGATGATGAGCGACAGCTCCTCGGCTGCGATGCCGGCGTCCGCCAAGGCGTTGCGAGCGGCGTCTACGGCCATGCTGACCGCGTCTTGCCCCACGCCCGCCACGGTGCGCGACTCGATGCCCGTGCGTTCAAAGATGCCGTCACCGCACCCGTCCGCCGCAGCCAAGGTGGGCAGCAGGGCGGCAAGGTCGCGGTTGTGCAACTGCATGCTGCCCCGCGCCGTCCCCAGCCCCTGCAGCAAGACGGTGTGGGTCGATGGCGAACCGAGCGCTTGCGGTTTGGCTTGCGGCCTGAGCAGCTTGTTTCGGGCGAGATGCGGTACATCATCGGGTTCGGACGTCGGTTGGCGCCGGCGTGCAATGGCGACGCGCAGAGTCATCAACGGCGTGTCCACGGCCACCCGGTCGCCGACACGCACGTGTAACTGCTCAACCACGCCGTCGGCTGGTGAGGCCAGGTCAACCACGGCTTTGTCCGCCTCCAGGCACGCAATTGTCAGACCGGCAATCACGGTCTGACCTACGACCACAGGCAACTCGACCACGTCCACCGTCTGGTCCGTGGGGCTCGAACCGATGGCGTGAACGACCTGCCGTCCCGCCAGTGCAACGGCCGCCGGCTCCCACTCCAGGTCCAAGCCCAACATCGATGCCGCCATCTCCAGCGTGCGACGAAAGGACGGCAACACATCCAGCTGGTTGCCAAAATTGCAAGGTACGAAGGTATCGGCCCGCGCGACGCGCCGGCACATCACGTCCGTACCGATGGTCTCGACCATCGAGGCCATGACCTCGGCGCCGAATCCCGCGCTCAGGTTGTCTTCGTGCACCACCAGCAGTCTTCGCGTCTTCGTCACCGACCGCAGCACCGCGTCGCGGTCCCACGGCGCGAGCCAGCGCAGATCGACGACTTCGGCAGACGCGCCTGCCTTGGCCAGCGCGTCAGCAGCTTTTGCGCACAGCGCCACGGTGTTGCCCCAGGCCACCATCGTCAGATCAGCGCCGGGGCGAACCACCCGCGACGCACCGACGGGCACACGCAGCGCCTGCACGTCAGCGCAGGCCAGACGCGCGCGCGCGTGCAACAGCGCCTTCGGGTAGAGGATCACCGTTGGCTGCTCGCTGTGGAAAGCTGCGTTGAGCATTCCGGCCGCGTCCGTAGCAGTCGATGGTACGGCGACATCGATGCCAGGCAAGTGGGCCAGCAAGGTGTCGAAGGTGTGGGCGTGGAACGGCCCCAGCCCGGGTCGGTAAGCGCCACAGCTGACCATCAGGATGACAGGCGCTCGCCAACCGCCCTGAGTCCGCCATGCCATGCTGGCCAGCTCGGTTGCAATCTGGTTGAAGGCCAGCGGCAGGAAGTCAGCAAACTGCAGGAACGCCACCGGCCGACCGCCAGCCAGGGCGCGCCCGATCGATGTGCCGATGATGGTCGACTCGCTCAGCGGCGCGTTGCGCACACGCGATGTGAACGCAGTTGACAGGCCGCGCGTAACGCCGAAGACATCGCCTTTCGGGTCTTCGATGTCCTGGCCGAACAAGGTCACTCTCGGGTCGAGCACCATGCGCGCGCGCAGCGTGTCGCGCAGCGCTTCGGCCATTGTCAACCCGGGCAGGTCGGCGCCGCCCCGGTACTCGGCACAGACCTGGCGTGGGCCGGCAAAGGCGCTTCGCACCGCGGCCGGAGCAGGAACGTCAAGCGAGGCATGCACTGCGGCACGCACTTCGGCATCAATGGCGGCGTGCAGGCGGTCCAGGTCGCGATGCAGCACGCCGCGCGACAGCAACCCGTTGCGCGCATTCTCGACTGGGTCGCTCAGCGTGCGCGCTTGGGTGATCTCGGCGGCACTGCGGTACACGCCTTCGTCATCGGCATTGGTGTGGTCGGTCAAGCGCTCGACGGCCAGCACACAGATGGCCGGCCCGCGGCTGCGTCGAATCTCTTCGACGATGCATGCCAACGCGCGCTGGCAGCCGTCGACTTCGGTGCCGTCGATGCGATGAATGGGCAAGCCGTAGAAGGTGTCGATGTCGCCTGCGGGCAGTGAGAAGAAGGTCTGCCCCACCGTGCGCGTCGAGATCGAATAGCGGTTGTCGTGAACCAGAAACAGCACTGGCAGCGTGGCCCGCACGGCCTCGGCAATCGCCTCCAGCACTTCGCCCTGCTGCGTGCTGCCGTCGCCCAGCGAGCACACGACGAGCGGCCGGCTTGCACGATCCTTGATCTGTTGGGCGATGCCAGCGGCCTGCAGAGCGCTGTTGCCGACCGGACCGACGACGCTCAGGATATGTAGCGCTGGCGCGCTGAGATGGGCGCTCATTTGCCGTCCCGCCGAATGGCTTGCCGCGTTGCAGACCAGGCTGTCGAAGAACTCGCGCACCGGCACGCCGCGCGCCAGCATCAACGCTTTGTCGCGGTAGTGGCAGTGCAGGTAGTCGTCGCGCGTCAGCAAAGGCGCCAGACAGGCCGAGGCTTCGTGGCCAGCAGCCCCGACGTGGAAGAACGCTTCGCCACGGGCGATGAGCTCTTGCTCCAGTTCGTCAATGCGGCGGGACGTGCGCATCCACCGGTACAAGCGCATGTCCTCGGCCAAGACAGGCGTGGTGGCTGCCGCGGGCACGGAGGCGCGAAGCTGTGCAACGGCGCTCAGGTGATCGTGCATGCGTCGCTTTCGAACTCGGCAAAGGTGCGTGCGAACCAGTCACTCGATGTCGTGTCTTGGTGTGGGCAGACCTTGTGCACGCGGCAGCCCACGCGCCGAAAGTGTTCCTGGTCGTACAAGGCGAC